>JAXDMI010000508.1:0-3336 GCA_034666145.1 Myxococcales bacterium
GCGAGATGCGCAACGTAGAGCGCACGTCCCAACCTGCTCGATCCGCGAATCCGCGCGAGCATACGCGGCGCCCTCTTCACCCCGGAATACCCGACGAGCGCCACGACGAGCGCCGCCGCCGCCACGCCGCTCGACCACGCCGACCACGCCGCGCCCGCCATCCCCACGGCGCCCATCGCCGCGCCCACGACCCACGGCCATGCCGCCATCTTGCGCGGAAAGAGCCCAAGCGCGTTCGCACCCGCACCCGCACTCGCGCTCGCACTCGCGTCCGCGCTCGCTCCCGCGCTCGCGCTCCCCACCACCGTCGCCCGCGGCGTGCTCCTCAACTCCACGAGCGCCTCATTCGGATCGATCCGCGCAATCGCTTGCGTCGGACACGACGCCACGCATGCCGGCCCCGCCGCCGACCCGGCGCACAGATCGCATTTCACCGCGACGTCGGGATACGCGCTCTTCGGGTTCGCGCTATTTTTCCCAGTTGCCGGCGCACGCGGCGCGATCTGGATGTTGTCCCACGGGCACGCCTTCGCGCAGCTCCCGCACCCCGTGCAGAGGTCCTCGCGGATGAAGACCTCGCCCCGCGCATCACGACCGATCGCGCCCGTGGGGCAGTCGATCATGCAGCTCGGGTTCTTGCAGTGCTGGCAGCTGTTCGGCACGAGGAGCGGCGCCCACTCGACCTCCTTCGCGAGACGCACCACGCGCGCGACGACGTCCTCGCCGGGTCTCGTCGCGCCGGCGTCGTCCTCGCGCTGCACCACCACCTTGTCGCCGCGGCGAACGAGGCGCGAGATGCCGTCGTCGTGCGTCGAGGCGCAGCTCCATGCGCAGTGACCGCAGCGCACGCACGAGTCCTGATCGATCACGAGCAGCGAGCGCGCCACCCTCATGCGATAGAGGTCCTGGAAGACGTGCGCGGTGGTCCGCGTCCCGCGCGCGTCGCCGAGGAGCTGCGGAGGAAGTCCTGTCGCGCGCACCCGTCGCACGCCTTCGAGCGCCGCCGCATTGCGTCGCGCCACCACCAGGAACACGTCGCGCGGGATCGCCACGAGCCACGCCGGACCCGATGCCACCACCGCCACGCGACGCATGGAGCGATCGTCGAGCTCGTCGTCGCCGAAGAGATCGCCGCGCGTGAGATACGCCTCGACGCGCGGCTTGCCGCCGTCGTCGGTCTGCGCCTGCAAGAGGCCGTCGGCGACGAGATATGCGTTCTCGGCGACGTCACCTTCGCGATAAACGTGCTCACCGCGCGGCACCTCGACATGGCGAACGGCGTCGAGGAGGATCTCGAGATCGCGCTCCGGCAGCACGCGCGTTAAGCTCGTGGTTCGCAGCAGATCCACGGTGGCCGCGCGCTTCAACGCGCGCTCGAGGCGCGACGCGATCTCGCCACCGCCCGCCCGTCCGATGGCGCGACGGAGGACAGTGAGCGGCACCTCGGCGACGACTGCGCTCTCGCGCTCGCCGCAGCGCGCCTCCATCTGGCGCACGCCGAACGCCACGACCGTCGCCTCCTCGCCGAAGACGTCGCCGCGGCTCGCGCGACGGATGACGCTCGCGTCCGCTTCGCCGCGCCGGATGGCGCTGAGCTCACACGCACCCTCGATGACGACGTAGAGCGCATCGGCGGGCTCGCCGGCGCGATACACGACCTCGCCGCCCTTCAGTGTGAGCAGCCGTCCCGCCGCTTCGATCTCGGCACGCGCGCGCCCGTCGATGCCGCGGAGGACGACGGCGTCCCACACGACCTCGGGCCAGCGCGCCTTCGCCGCCGTTGCCGCCGCTGCTGCGGGTAGTGCGCCGGCGTCCATGTCAGTCGATGGTCGTGCTCGCTTCGGCGAGATCGATGGGGTGATTGCGCTTCAACATCGACGTGGTGAGCTGCGCGCCGCTGGGACGGAGCCCCGCGCTGGCCTTGCGCGCCTCGTAATCGGCGAACGCGCGCAGGAGGAACGGCGGAAACGGCCGGAAGCGCAGCTTCGCACGGACGACGTACGGCGCGGGATGTCCCGCCGTCTCGAGCTCGTACGTGTAGCGGATCACGGGCCCCGGCGGCACGGAGCGCGTATCGAGGATGGCATCGGGCGCCTTCGCCACGCCGCGATCGGCATCGAGCGCGCCCACGGGGAAATACGTCTCGAAGAACGCGTTCGAGCCGCTGAGGTTCGAGCGACATTCGCCAGTGTCGAGATCGTAGATGCCGTCGTCGAAGCGATCCGCGCGCGTGCGTCCCTGCCCCGGCCCAGCCTGGCACTTGCCGTCGCGATCGATGAAGCCGATGCACTTCACGCAGCGCAGGAAGCCGTTCTGGAAGTTGACGAGGCCCTTGCCACGAAAGGTGGTTCCGCCGAAGACCGGGTTCGGAGCCCACCTCGGGACGTCGGGGCCGTCGACGACGTCGGCGCCGAAGACGCCTTGCGGCTTGCCCTTGAAGTCGAAGTTGTCGTCGCGGGTGCTGACGCGGACGAAGGCCTTGTCGCGGAGGTCAGCGTCGTCATCGGAGATCTTCCCGACCTCGTAGACGACGCCGCCGCGGGCATCGGTCACGCTGAGCTCGACCCAGATCTCGCGCTCCTGGCTGAAGCCCGCGGGCACACGATGGCCGGCGCCGCTGTTCTGCACCTCGATCGGGATGTCGAGCTGACCGCCGCTGCGCGTCGCTCGACCGAGGCCGAACTTGAACGTGTGCGTGAGCAGCTGGCGGCGACGGAGCTCGAGGCCGATGGGCGACCCGCTCACGTCGAGCGAGGTGTCGTTCGCCCATTTGTCGTCGAACTCGGTGGAGAGCGGGAGATCGACGCTCGTGAAGTAGTGGCTCGTGATCGCGCGTGGCTCGCTCGACGACGAGGCGATCATGCCCCGGGCCTTCTCACCGGGCGCGCGTGACTCGAAGTGGAAGCCGGTGGGGCACCCGTCCTTGCCCGCGGCGGCCGTGGCGCCACCCGCGCCCGCGACGCACACGCCCGGGTAAAGGCTCATGTGGCAGTCCTGGCAGCTCGCGGCGCGACGGCCTGCGGCCTTCTCGGTGTCGGCCCACGTCTTCCATTCCGAGTACGCGTTGCGGAGGCGCTTGAAGTGCTCGCCCTTCTCGCGGACGCCGAGCGAGTCGGTGCCGAAGAGACGCACGTCGTGGCAGGCGCCGCAGAACTCGCTCGAGCCGAGATAGCTCTTCGCGTCCGAAGGCGTGCGTCGATGAACGATGGGATCGCCGGCGCCGCCCGGTCCCAGCGTGCGCGCGACGAACGACGACGGGTCCAGCAAGTAGCCGCTGTTGCCGATGCCGGACACGCCGGTGCCGTCCTCGGGGCGCATGCGGAAGACGGCGCCCGT
>JAXDMI010000509.1:0-7319 GCA_034666145.1 Myxococcales bacterium
CCGGTGAACGACGCCGGCTGCCGGATCGATCCGCCGGTGTCGCTGCCGAGCGCGGCCGGCGTCATCCCGGAAGCCACCGCGACGGCGCTGCCGCCCGAGGAGCCGCCCGGCGCGCGCGTCGTGTCGCGGGGGTTCTTCACGGGTCCATACGCGGAGCTCTCGTTCGACGAGCCCATCGCGAACTCGTCCATGTTGGTCTTGCCGGGAAGGAGCGCGTCCGCGGCGCGGAGCTTCGCCACCACCGTCGCGTCGTACGGGGGCACCCAGTGCTCGAGGATCTTCGACCCGCAGGTGGTGCGAACGCCACGCGTGCAAAGTGCATCCTTCAGCGCGATGGGCACGCCGGCGAGCGGACCGAGCGCCTCGCCGCGCGCGCGCTTGGCATCGATGGCGCGCGCCTGCTCGAGCACTTCGTCGCGCGCAACCGTGAGGAACGCGTTGAGCTCTCTGTCCTGCGCATCGATGCTCGCGAGCGTGGCCTCCGCGACGCTGAGCGCCGTCATCTCGCCGCGCTGCACGCGGCCGGCGACGTCGAGGACGTGATCGGGAGCAGGGGCGGTGGTCATCGTGCGCCTCGCGTGGTCACTCGACGAAGCCCGGAACGGCGAAGCCACCGTGCTCGGCGTGCGGCGCGCCGGCGAGCGCATCTTCGTGCGAGAGGCCGGGCACGATCACGTCCTCGCGCCATCCGTCCTCGGAGCGCGTCGGCTCGATACCGGCCACATGCGCGGTCGGCGGAACGTCGGTGGTGTCGATCGCCTCGAGCTCTGCGACGTAGGCGACGATGCGCCCGATCTCGCCGGCGAGGCGTCGCTCTTCCTCGGCGGTGAGCGACAGCTCGGCCAGCGTGGCGACGTGACGAATGCGTTCGAGATCGAGATCCACCATGACGCCGCCACTCTATCAGCGGAGGAGAGCCGCCGGCCCCGTCGCGCCATCCGCGCCAGCTCCGCCGTCGGCGCCGCCTCCGCCCTCGGACGCAGCTCCGCCGTCGAGCCACGATGGAGCCGGCGGCTCCTCGTACTCGGGCGGCGGTCCCTTCGGTGACTTGGGCGTGGGGCACGCGACGAGGCCCGTGAGCGCGACGAAGGCAAGGACGAGCCGCATCGGAGGCATCGAAGCCCTATCGCCTGACCTGCCGAGCGCGGCAAGGGCTTGTGCGTTGCGTTTCGCGGCGCTGCCGCGTGCGGCAGCATGCAGCGCGCCACTTGGTGGCGCATCCGCCGGGGCCAAGTACCATGAGGAGGTCATGCGAGCTCCCTTCCTCACGGTCCTCGGCTCTGCAGCATTCGCGCTTCCTGCGATCATCATCGCGTGCGGCAGCAGCACCGATTCCGCCGGCCCCGCTGCCGAGGCCGGCATCGAGGTCACCGCGACGCCGGACGGCGGCGCCGCCGAGGGCTCGTCGGTGATCGATGCGGCCATGCTGCCCGTGGCGCAGGGCAACCCATGCCGCGGCGTTCCGCTTCCGGCCGACCAGCACTACAGGCCCTCGGGCATGTGCGCCAACGTCGTGGCGTCGGGGCTCGGCGCTCTTCGCCAGATCACGTTCGCCCAGAACGGCGATCTCTTCGGCGTCACGGCGGGCGGCTCGATCAAGCGCTTTCACGACGACGACGGCGACGGCTTCTTCCAGGCGAACGAGATCGCCACGTACGGCGAGACCGGCGGCAACGGCAACAACGTGCACGTCGATGTGGCGGGCGGCTTCGTCTACGCCGGCAGTCCCGGCGGCGTGAAGCGGTGGCCGTACGATCCCGCGGGAAAGACGGGCGGCACCGGCGAGGACGTCGTGACGGGTCAGCCCGCCGACGGTCACGCGAAGCACACCGTGCACGTCTACGACGGTTATCTCTACGTTCACTCTGGCTCGGCGGGGAACTACGTCGCGCCGAACGGCGCCGCCTATGACGATCAGCGCTCGCTCATCCGGCGCTATCCGCTCGCGTCGTTCGCGGCCGGAACGCCGTTCGCGTGGCTGAGCGGCGAGGTCGTCACCACGGGCCTTCGCAACGCCAACGGCTTCACGAAGAACGCGGCCGGCCGGATGTACGCGGTCGTCAACGGCCTCGACGACGTCGGCTACGGCGGCGCCAATGTCCACAACGACAATCCCGGCGAGCAGGTCGTCGAGCTCGGGATGGGCAAGAGCTACGGCTATCCGTTCTGCTTCACCGCGCAGCGCGTGACGACACCGAGCGGCCTCGTGCCGCCGGGCACGCAGCTCCCGTTCAACGCCGTCCACGACGAGGCGTGGTGCGCGGCGAACTCGTTGCAACCGTCGACGTTCATCCAGGCGCACTCGGCGCCGCTCGATCTCACGTTCTTCGACGACCAGCCGAAGGGCGCGCTGCCGGAGCGTTATCGAGGCGGTGCATTCGTCGCGCTGCACGGCTCGTGGGATCGCAGCCCGGCGACGGGTTACAAGGTCATCTGGATCCCGTTCGACGCGAACGGCAAGGCCCCGATGCCGACCTCGACAGCGACCGACACGACGTTCCCGTACGAGGTCATCCTCGGGGGCGGCGACGCCTCGGGCCCGAAGGACGGCGCCTGGAGCTGGACCGCTTCGATGTACGCGGACCAGCCGCGCTTCGCCGGCGTCGCCATCTCACCGGTCGACGGCGCGCTCTACGCCTCGAGCGACTCCGGCGGGTATCTCTACCGCGTGGGCCTCACGCCGTAAGGCCTGACCCGCTAAGTCCGGCGGCGTGCTTTCTCGGCGCAAGAACCGCGCCAAATACGTTTTTCACGGCTTGACGTGGCGGGGCGCGCGACTAGAGTGCGCGGTCCCTCGGCCGGTGCGCGCTCATTCCGGGCTCGCCATTCGTTCGGGGCAATCCACACGCTTCCCTGCGCAAACCGTAGGTCCGGTGCGGCGCTCTCCAGATTCGCTTTTCGCGAATCACGGCGGGCAACGCTGGCCTCGGAGGGAAGCGGAGGTCCAACCGAAAAGGAGCGCGCAACCATGACTCAGTCCGACGTCCCCCAGCTCAAGACCGATTTCCCGCTTCCCCTCCGCTCGCTGCTCGACGCGGGTGTTCACTTCGGCCACCAGACCAAGCGCTGGAACCCGAAGATGAGGCCGTTCATCTACGGCGCGCGAAACGGCATCCACATCATCGATCTCGACCAGACGGCGCGCCTCTTCGCTCGCGCGTTCAACTTCGTCACCGAGACGGTCGCCCGCGGCGGCAACATCCTCATGGTCGGCACGAAGCGCCAGGCTCAGGAGATCTGCCAGGAAGAGGCGACGCGCTCCGGCGCTTACTACGTCATCAACCGCTGGCTCGGCGGCACGCTCACGAACTTCCGCACCATCAAGCAGGGCCTCGACCGCATGCGCCAGCTCGAGCGCATGAAGGAAGACGGCACGTACCTCCAGCTTCCCAAGAAGGAGGTCTCGCGCCTCGAGAAGGAGCGCGAGCGCTTCGAGAAGTACGTCGGCGGTCTGAAGAACATGGGCTCGCTCCCGCAGGCCGTCTTCATCATCGACCCGGCCATGGAGCAGATCGCGGTCAGCGAGGCGAAGAAGCTCTCGATCCCGATCATCGCCATCACCGACACGAACTGCGACCCGGATCAGGTCGACTACGTCATCCCCGGCAACGACGACGCGATCCGCTCCATCAAGCTGATCACGCAGCGCATCGCCGACGCCGTCGTCGAAGGCACGCAGCGCCGCAAGGATCACGGCAACCGTGACGACGACCGCTCCGGCGGTGGTGGTGGCGGTGGCGGTATGGGCCGTGGTCGTCCCCCGGCTGACGTGCAGTATGCACGTAACCGCGGACCGGCCCCCGCCGAGGCACCGGCTCCGGCTGCCGAGGCCCCCGCGGCTCCGGCCGCGCCGACCGGCACGCCCGAAAACCAGCCTTCCTGAAGGAGATTTGAAATGGCTTCGATCACACCCGCAATGATCAAGGAGCTCCGCGAGCGCACGTCGGCCGGCATGTCCGACTGCAAGAACGCGCTCACGGAGGCCGAAGGCGATCTCGACAAGGCCGTCGAGGTCATCCTCAAGAAGGGCCTCGTGAAGGCCGCGTCGCGCGCCGGCAAGGTCGCGACGGAAGGCGAAGTTGCCACCTGGGTCAGCCCGGACGGCAAGAAGGGCGTCATCGTCGAGGTCAACAGCCAGACCGACTTCGTGTCGCGCGGCGATGACTTCAAGACGTTCGTGAAGACCGTCCTCGAGGTCGCTTCCAAGCTCGCGAAGGGCTCGGACCTCGCCGGCGAGAAGTACCCCGGCGGCGACAAGACCATCGACGTCGTCCGCCAGGACCTCGTGGGTCGCATCGGCGAGAACATCGTTCTCCGCCGCTGGGACGTCCTCGAGGCGAAGGGCGCGAACGGCGTCGTCCAGGCGTACGTGCACATGGGCGGCAAGCTCGCCGTCCTCATCGAGGCCGAAGCGCCCAGCGCCGAGGCGAAGTCGAACCCCGACTTCAAGGCGTTCGTCGAGAACTGCGCCATGCAGATCGCGGCGATGAGCCCGCTCGTCGTTCGCAAGGAAGAGGTCCTTCCCGCGACGATCGAGAAGCAGAAGGAGATCTACAACGGCCAGCTCCAAGAGGAGCTCGACAGCGCCAACGCTCGCATCACGGAGCTCAACACCGGCGGCCACGGTCTCAGCGACGCCGACCTCAAGGCCGAGCTGAAGCACGCCGAGTCGAAGAAGGGCCCGCCCGCCGCCATGTGGCCGAAGGTCATCGACGGCAAGATCTCGAAGTGGTTCAACGAGGTCACGCTCCTCGGTCAGGACAACGTCTGGGAGCAGGGCGCCGGCACGATCGACAAGATCCGTGGCGAGCTCGGCAAGAAGCTGGGCGGCGAGGTGAAGATCAATTCCTTCATCCGCTTCGGTCTCGGCGAGGGCATCGAGAAGAAGGTCGAAAACCTCGCCGACGAAGTCGCGAAGACCATCGGCGCGTAGGTCTCTCTCGATAACGAAACGGCAAGAGCCGGCGCGTCGCAAGACCCGCCGGCTCTCGCCATTTCAAGGCCCGCAGATCCTTCGTCACACTCGCCCGTAGGCAGGCGACGGAGGTTCATCCAAATGCGAACGAGCTTGCTTGGGGCAGTGGCGCTGGCGGCGGCGGCGGTCGGCACCGTGGGTTGTGGGACGACCCAGACCAGCTTCGTCAAGAGCGACACCACGCTCGGACGCGTGGTCGTCTACCGCAACGGAGTCGCCTATTTCGAGCGCTACGCCGATGTGCAGGGCGACAGCCTCCGACTCAACGTGCCCCAGGACAAGGTCGACGATTTTCTCAAGTCGCTCACCGTCGTCGACGCCCTGACCGGTGAGCCGGCGCCCATCTCGTATCCGTCGGGACCGAATGCGGGCAGCGGCGGCACCATCGACATGAAGGTCGGCGTGGGGAAGGCCGGCGCAGCGCCCCGCCGCCTGCGGCTCTCCTACGTCACCGAGGCTCCGTCGTGGAAGCCCAGCTACCGCGTCGTCGTCGGCAAGACGGGCAAGGTCGACCTCCAGGGTTGGGCCATCGTCGACAACACGTCGGGCGAGGACTGGCGTGACGTGAAGCTCGGCGTCGGGGCCAGCTCCGCGATGTCGTTCCGCTTCGACTTGAAAGGGCTACGTTTGGTCGAGCGCGAGACGCTGCACGAGAACGATCTGTTCGCGCAAGCGCCTCCCATGGGCGGCGCCTCGTACGGGCAGCAGGCCGGTCCCGGCGTGAACCACCGCGTCGTCGCCGACATCACCGACGACATCCTCAGCAACGCCGAGCGCGACGAGATGGCCCGCAACGAGCGCAATCAGACCGGCGCCGTCGCCGCGAACGCTCCGCCGCCCGCCGTGGGTGGCCACGCACGCACGATGGGCAAGCCCGGACCCGCGCCGATGGGCAAGAGCGGCGGCCATTTCTCGGGCGACTTCGCGGGTGCGTTGGCGCCCGCCGCCGATCCCATCCAGCGCATGGCGCAGTCGCTACGCGGCACCAGCAACACCATCGTCGTCGAGGGCTACGCATCGGCCGCCGACAAGGACAAGAACGCAGCCTCGCTCGATCGCGCCAATCGCATGCGCGAGCAGCTCGTTCGCAACGGCGTCGATCCCAACAAGGTGGTCGCGGTCGGCAAGGGCGAGCAGCAAGGACGCTTCGGCGGCGCACGCGTCGTCGAGGAGCCCAACGCGCAGACGCAGACTGCCGGAGGCGAGGCGAAGCTCGACGCCACGAAGAAGAACCCGCAGGAGAAGGAGGCCGACGGCGCGCGCGTGGCCACCGCCAACGCGAGCGGCGAGCCGATCGGCACCTCGCACTTCGAGTCGACCACCGCGATGAGCGTGCCGCGCGGCTCTTCGGCGATGGTGTCGATCCTGCGCTCCCAGACCGACGGAGAGGTCGTGTACCTCTACGACGCCGAGAGCGCGCGTGGCAATGCGCAGTATCCCTTCAAGACGCTGCGCTTCAAGAACCCGACCGACAGCGCGCTCGAGAGCGGCCCCGTGACCGTCTTCGGTGACGGACGCTTCGTCGGTGAAGGCCTCGCCGATCCCATTCCGGCGAGGTCGGTGGCGTTCGTTCCGTTCGCGCTCGATCGCCAGATCGTCGTCGAGCGAAAGGACGCGGAGCGCGACGAGATCGCGAAGATCCTCACCGTGCAGCGCGGCGTGTTCTCCACGCAGATCCAGCACACCAAGAAGGCGACGTTCACCCTCTACAACCGGCTCCCGGAGCGCACCACCATCTACCTCCGTCACACCGTCGCCGAGGGCTACAAGCTCACGAAGGCGCCCGCGAGCGGCGCCGACAAGAACGACAAGCCGATCAAGGGGAGTGAGGCCGAGCATCTCGCCGGCGCGCATCTCTTCCGCGTCGAGCTCGAGCCGAACGGCAAGACCGACGTGATCGTGGAGGAGGCGACGCCGGTGTTCCGCTCCACAGACATCCGCACGACAGCGGGCCAAGACTTGGTTCGGGCGTATCTTTCGAACAGCGTGATCGAAGGCCCGCTCAAGGCGGAGATCGAGAAGCTCCTCAAGCTCAATGCCGAGATGAGCAAGATCGAGCAGCAGATCGCCACGGCGCGCGAACAGATGGGCGAGTACCGCCAGCGCATGGACGAGCTGCACGGGCAGCTCTTCACGCTCAAGGCGGTCAAGCAAGCGGGCCCGCTGATGGCGCATCTCGAGAAGAAGCTCCAGGAAGTGAGCGAGCAGCTCTCGAAGGCCACCGTCGATGTGGTGGGTCTCCAGGAAAAGCAGATGATCGCGCGCATCCAGTTCCAGACCGGCGTTGGCGATCTCAGCCTCGAGCCGAAGGATGACAAGGCGACCGCCGCGAAGTGACCCGCGC
>JAXDMI010000510.1:0-10411 GCA_034666145.1 Myxococcales bacterium
CGGCGCGGGGGGCATGGCGCTCGCGATGAAGGGGCCGCTTGCGCCTTCGAAGACGCATGGAGCCTTCTTCACCCACGCCTCGTACGCCGTACGGAAATCGGGATGCTGCATGCAAATGGCCTGGGCCTGCGCCTCGGCTTCGATTGCTTGATCGAGCGTCATCGTGTGCTCGCTCTCGAGCATCTGCTTGGTCATGGCATGAGCGAAGGCGGGTCCGGACGCGAGGCGCTCCGCGAGCGCACGCGCCTCGGGAACGCAGGCCTCCGGCGCGACGACCTTGGACACGAGTCCGATGCGCAGCGCCTCCTCGGCGTTGACGACGTCACCGAGAAAGAGGAGCTCGTTGGCACGCGCGAGACCGACGATGCGCGGCAACAGGTACGCGGCGCCCATGTCCGCGCCGCAGAGACCGACGCGCGGGAAGATGAATCCAAACTTGGCGGCTGCGCTCGCGATCCGAAAATCGCACGCGAGCGCCATGACTGCACCGGCGCCGACCGCCGTACCGTTGACCGCGGCCACGACCGGCCGGCGGAGCGCGCGGATGTTCCGGATGAGCGCACCCGTCACCCGCGTGAAGGCCACGAGGCCTTTCATGTCGCGCGCGAAGAGCTCGCCGATGATCGCGTTGACGTCCCCGCCCGAGCAGAACGCTCGGCCCTCACCGGTGATGAGCACGGAACGGACGGCGTCCTCGTGATCGAGAGCGGCAAAGGTGTCGCGCAGCTCCTCGTAGACCTCGAACGTGAGCGAATTGAGCGTGTCCGGCCGGGTCAGCGTGATCGACGCGACGCCCGACGGGGAGAGCTCGTAGCGAAACGTCTTCGGCTTGATGCTCATGCGATCCTCGTTCGCGCTGGAGCGCGCCAGCGGGTCCAGCGCGTCAGGCGGCTGACGCGGTCTCGATCACGCGGCTCACGCCGGCAGGATCGCGACGCCTTCGATTTCGACGAGCGCGCCGGGCTCGAGGAGGCCGCCGACCTTCACGAGGCTCATGGCGGGGTAGTACTTGCCGAGGCGACCGCGCCAGCCTTCGCCGATGGCGACCGTGGCGTTGCGATACGCCTCGAGGTCGGTCACGAACGCGAGCAGCTTCACGATGTGCTCGGTCGCGCCGCCGGCTTCGCGAACGATGTCGATCACGTTGTCGAGCGCCTGGAGGAACTGGACGGCAAAGTCCGGGCTGACGATGCGGGCGTCCTTGTCCCAGCCGATCTGGCCGGCGATGTGGAGGACGCGCCCGTTGGGCATGTCGGTGAGGATGCCGTTCGCGTAGCCACGCGGCTTCGGAAAATGCGAAGGGTGGATGACCTTGTGACCCATGAGCCGCCTCCGGACGCGACGGTCTAGGCGCGAATCCTTCGGATGTAAAGGAACGCCGCGCCAAGCCGGCGGGCGGTCGTGGCCGGCCGTGGCTGAGGTTGCCTCATTCCTCGGCGGCGCGGCGCAGGCGGTCCGCGACGGCCCACCACCCCGGGTCGTCGGGAACGCGCTCGATCACGAGGACGTCGAGGCTCGCGGCGTCGGCATCGTGAAGCGCCGCGAAGATGGCGCGGCCGTACCCCTCGGGGTCGGCGGGAAGTGCGGCGACGAACGTGAAGCCCACGTCACGTTTCGCCTCCGCGCTCCACACCACGATACCGACGCGCGTCACGTCACGTGCCGCCTCGGCGAGGGCCGCCGAAAAGCCTGCGCCAGCCTGCGCGAGCACGACACGTGTTCGGGGTGCGTAGTGCTTCGAGGCCAGCCCGGGCGACGCGCGCGCGGCATCTCCCGTGAGCGTGATCGTGTCGTAAACGACCTCTGGAACCACGGCGCGGATGGCCTCGAGGCTCGTGGCGCCGGCGCGTAACACCCGCGGCGGATCGCGGGTCACGTCCACGACCGTGGACTCGATCCCGTGCGCGCAAGGACCGGCGTCGAGAACGAGCTCGACGCGATCGCCGAGCGACCTCACCACGTGCGCCGCGGTCGTCGGCGACACGTGCATGTGAGCGTTGGCGCTCGGCGCCGCGAGGGGCTCCCCGGCTGCGCGAATCAGCGCGAGCGCGACCGGATGCTGCGGCGCGCGAATGCCCACCGTAGGGAGCCCGCCCGACACGATATCGGGGACATGCGACGCCCGCGCGACGACGAGCGTGAGCGGCCCGGGCCAGAACGCCCGAGCCAGGAGCGAGGCGCGCTCCGGCCACGTGGCGGCGAGCGTCCGTGCCATGGCCTCACCGTCCACGTGAAGGATCAAGGGATGCCCCGTGGGCCGCCCCTTCGCGACGAAGACGAGACCTACGTCGCTCTCGTGGAGGCCGCGCGCGCCGAGCCCGTAGACGGTCTCGGTGGGGAACGCCACGAGACCGCCGCGGGCGAGCACCGCCGCAGCCTCGGCGATCACCGCCGGTTCGGGGCTCGTCGGCGATACTCGGAGCACATGCGGCACGGGCCACGAGGATAGTAGAAGAGGGAGACGAGCGCGCGGCTCGAAGCTAAGGTCCCGAACGATGCGAAGCGGACGTGGCAACGGCGGACGTGGCGACAACCAACGAGCGCTCGTGTTCGTAGCAGTGACGTCGCTCGTCGCGATCGCTGCGGCGTGCGGCGGCGGCGGTAGCGGCAAGCCGGTGACGGGCCCGACCGCGTCAGGAAGGTCGAGCGCATCGGGCAACGCCGGCAGCGGCGGAGCCTTCGCCCAGACGCCTCCTCCGAGCGGCCTTCCGCCGCTGGCCGCGATGCCGCCTCCCGGTGTCACGGGCTCCAAGAAGGCCACGAAGAAGTCCGACGGCGCGCTCTTCGCGTGCGGTGGCGGCGCACGTCCGATCGCAAGGGATCCCGCCGAGCTCGTGAAGCGCCTCGGCGAAGCATGCGCGTCCGCGGCCAAGATGAAGCCCGTGGGCGCCATGATCCGCGCGCAGCAGGCCGATCGTGACGCTCACCAGGAGCACAAGGTCCGCGTCGAGGCGAACAAGTGCTACCGCGTCGTGTTCGCCACGGACGAGAACGTGCACGATGCCGTCGTCGTGATGCGGGACTCCGCCGGCGACATGGTCGCCGAGTCAGCCGGCGCGGCGCTGCCCGAAGACGGTGCGGTGTGCTTCACGACCGCCGACGAGGTCACGCTCATGGTCGGCATCGGCGCCGGCAAGGGCGCGTACGCAGCGCAGGTCTGGAGCGACTGACCGCGAGTCACTCGTGACGTAGCGCGACGATCGGATCGAGCGCCGCCGCGCGCCGCGCCGGGAAGAAACCGAACGCGATGCCCGTCGCTGCGCTGGTCGCTACGGCGACGCCGAGCGCGAGCGGATCGAGCTTCATCGGCCATCCGAGACTGCCGCCGAGCACGGCGATCGCACCGATGCCGGTGGCCGCGCCTGCGATGCCTCCGATCAAGGCCAGCACCACCGCCTCCACGAGGAACTGCAGCATGATGTCGTTCGCGCGCGCGCCGATCGCCATGCGGATGCCGATCTCGCGCGTCCGCTCGGTCACGCTCACGAGCATGATGTTCATCACGCCGATTCCGCCGACGATCAGGCTCACCGCCGCGATGCACACGAGGAGCACCGTGAGCAGCGAGTAGATCGCGCCCTGCATGGCCTGGAACTCCTGCTGCGTGCGCATCCAGAAATCCGGCTCGCGGTCGTCGGCGATGTGATGACGCTGCCGGAGGATCGCGTCGATCTGGCGCACCGCACGATCGGTGGTCTCGGCGCTCGTCGCCGAAACGAGGAGCACGCCTGCGAAGCCCGGCGACGTCTTCGTGAGGCGGCCGCGCATCGTGCCGATCGGCATGAGGACCATGTTGTCCTGATCGCCGCCGAAGGGAGCCTCACCCTTCGACTCGAGGACCCCGATCACGCGAAACGTGTAACGACCGCTGCGGATGGTGCGTCCCACCGGGTCCTCGTCGCCGAAGAGCTTCGTGGCGACGGTGGACCCGAGGACGCAGACCTTCGCCTTGGTCGCTTCGTCGTGCTCGTCCCATTGCGCGCCCTTCGCCACCGCCCAGCTCCGCACCTGGAAGAACGAGCGATTCGAGCCGATGACCTGCGCGGACCAGTTTCGCTCGCCGGCCACGAACTGCGCACGCAGTCGGAGCGCGGGCGCCACCGCAGACACGCTGACGGCATCGCGCACGATCGACTTGCCGTCGTCCTCCGTGAGACGAGCTCCGGCGCCGAGCGCGCCGCGTGCTCCCGAAGCCGCCGCGCTCTGGGGCGCGATCATGATCATGTTCGAGCCCATGTTCTGGATCTGCTCGGAGACCTGATCGCGAGCGCCGGCGCCGAGCGCGGTCACGGTCACGACCGCCGCAACGCCGATGAGGATGCCGAGGATGGTCAGCGACGCCCGCAACGTGCTGCGCACGATGGAGCGAATCGCGAGACGCGCACCGGTGAGGAACGCCCCTAGCATGCCGTCACTCCTGCCTCAGCGCGTCGATGGGATCGAGCTTCGCTGCGCGGCGCGCCGGCAAGAATCCGAAGACGACGCCGATGATCGCGCTCGTCGCCACGGCGATCACGATCGATTCGAGGCTCGGCACGGCGTTCCAACCGAGCGCGCGACCGAGCCCGATGGTGGCCCCGGATCCCACCAAGATGCCGAGCACGCCTCCCGCCATGCTGAGCACGATCGCCTCGATCAGGAACTGGATGAGGATGTCGCGCTCACGTGCGCCGATGGAGAGGCGGATACCGATCTCGCGCGTCCGCTCCGCGACGCTCACCAGCATGATGTTCATCACACCGATGCCGCCGACGACGAGGCTCACCGCGGCCACCGACAGGAGGAGCGCGGACAGCACGCCCGCAATGGCCTGCTGCGCTTCGCGGAACTCGGCCTGCGTGTTGACGACGAAGTCCGGCGCCTTCCCGTCGGCGATGCGATGCCGCTGCCGGAGGATGGACGCGATCTGCTCCTGCGCGCGCGTGGTCGTCTGATCCGACGTCGAGCTCGCCATGAACATGTCCACGCGACCCGGCGACGTGTGCATCACGCGCGCGCGGAAGCTGCCGATGGGCATGAGGAGGCGATCGTCTTGGTCCTCACCGAACGGCGAGGTGCCCTTCGGTTCGAGCAGGCCGATGATGCGATACGGAGAGCGACCGATGCGGATGGTTCGTCCGATGGGGTCGTCTGTGCCGAACAGCTTGTCGGCGACGGTGGTGCCGACGACGCAGACCTTCGTCTTGAGGAGCTCGTCGCTCTCCGTCCACAGCTCACCCTTCGCGATTCGAAAGCGACGGATCGGGAAGTACGAGATGGTGGTGCCCGCCATCATCGTGGCGGCGTTCTTGTCGCCGTAGACCACCTGCCCCATCGTGGAGAGGAACGGCGCGACGCGCTCGACGCTCACGGCATCGCGCGCCACCGCCTTGGCGTCGTTCTCGGTGAGGCGGCCGGTCACCTGACCGCGCGCGCCCGACGACTGGACGTTCTCCGGGTTCACGAAGAGAAGGTTCGAGCCGAAGTTGTCGATCTGGCTCCCCACGCTCTCCGATGCCCCGCCGGCGAGGGCGGTGACGATCACCACCGCGGTGACACCGATGAGGATGCCGAGCACCGTCAGCGCGGCGCGTAGCTTGTTGCGGATGATCGCCGAGAGCGCGAGCCGAATCGCGCCGAGGACGAGCGCGATGCCGCTCACGCGTTTCCCCCTGCGCCGGCTCCGGCTTTCGCTTTCTTGAGCGGCGACACCAGAGGCGACACAGCGGACAGCACGAGGTAACGCGCGAGCGCGATGGTGGCGAGGCCGAGCAACGTCAGACCGAGCGCAGCCAGGACGCCGCCCGAAGAGAGACCGTCGAGCCGGTCGAGGAGGACCTTGCTGCCGGGCATCCAGCCGAGGGCAAACGCGGGGGCGAGAACGCCCGCGACGATCAGCGTGTACGTGATGGCGATGCGAACGCGCTGATCGCTCGTGAGCGGGCGGCCCAGCCGTTTGCCGCCGTACCAGGCAGCGACGAGCGCCTCGAGCACGAACCCGAACGCGACCGGCGCCACCGTGGACGGCGCATCGAGGACGACCTTCGCGTACAGCACGCCGAGCAAGACGCCGGCGATCGCCGCGCCCACCATCGCGAGATAGAGGAGAGCAGGCACCGGCCCACCGAGGCGACGGCGCGCCGCGAGCGCGGGATCGGCGGCTTCGTCGTCTTCTGCCGCGCCGCCCTGATCCGGTGCACCGAGCTCGAGGAGCTCCGCCGCGGCATCGAGCGGCTTGTCCTGTACGACGTCGGTCACGATGCGGCCGTCGCGGAACGTGACGACGCGCGAGGCACACGCCGCGATGTCGTGCTCGTGCGTGACGAGCACGATGGTGATGCCGCGATCGCGATTGAGGCTCTGCAAGAGCGCGAGGACCTCGAGGCTGGTGCGCGTATCGAGGTTGCCGGTCGGCTCGTCGGCGAGGAGCATCGGCGGTCGCGTCACGAGCGCGCGCGCGATGGCGACGCGCTGCTGCTGACCGCCAGAGAGCTGGTTCGGTGTATGATGCACGCGATCGCCGAGACCGACGGCATCGAGCGCTTCGTTGGCCCACTTGCGGCGCTCGCGCACGCTGACGCCGCGATACACGAGCGGGAGCTCGACGTTCTCGAGCGCCGTCGTCCTCGGGAGCAGATTGAAGCCTTGGAAGATGAAGCCGATCAGGCGGTTCCGCAAGATCGCGCGCGCATCGCTGCCGCGCACACCGACGTCGAAGCCACCGAGCTCGTAGACGCCGCGCGTCGGGCGATCGAGGCACCCGAGGATGTGCATGAGCGTGCTCTTGCCGGAGCCGCTCGTTCCGACGATCGCTACGAACTCGCCTTGCTTGATCTCGAGATCGACCTCGCGGAGCGCGCGCACCGTTCCAGCGCCGGACTCGTAGTCCTTCTCGACACGCCGCAAGGTGATGAGCGCAGATTCCATGACGCGCTCAGAACATCTTTCCCTTCTTCTTCTTGTCGGCGTCGTCGATCTCGTCGGTCACGATCTTCGTGCTCGGCTCCAGGCCGCCGGTGATCTCCGTGGTGAGGCCGTCGGTCACGCCGATCTGCACGATGCGCGGCTCCGACTTCTCGTCACCGAGCTTCTCGCTCGTGATCACGTAGACACGGCCAGTACCCTTCGCGAGCGGCGGCTCGGGGGTCTGCGGGACGGGCTTGCCGTTCGGTCCCATCGGCGGCGTCGGCTTGTAACGGAGCGCGGCGTTGGGAACGCGGAGCGCGCCTTTCACTTCGTGCGTCTTGATCGTGACCGTCGCCGTCATGCCGGGACGAAGCTTCTCGTCGGGGTTCTCCACCTCGACGACGGCCGAGTACGTCACGACGCCCTGCACGTTGTTGGGGCTGTAGCGGACCTGCTCGACCTTGCCGCGGAACGACTCGCCCGGGAAGGCGTCGACGACCGCTTCGGCCTCCATCCGCTCCTTCAGCTTGCCGACGTCCGCCTCGTCGACGTCGGCCATCACGCGCATCTTGCGGAGGTCCTGCGCGATGACGAAGAGGACGGGCGCCTGGAAGCTCGCCACGACGGTCGCGCCGGGATCGATGGTGCGCGAGACGACGACGCCGTCGACGGGCGAATAGATCTTCGTCCACGTGACGTTGGTCTGCTGCTGCGAGAGCTGCGCCTGGATGGCGGTGATCTGAGCGTCGGCCGACGTGACCTGCGCCTTCGCGACCTCGAGCTGGCCGAGCGCCGTGTCGAGCTCGCCCTTCGCGGCGAGGTTCTGCTGGAAGAGACGCTGCGTCCGATCGAACGCCACCTGCGCGGCAGCGGCGTTGGCCTTCGCGCTCTCGAGGTTCGCGCGCTGAGAAGCGACCTGCGCCGCCGCTTGCGTGACCTGCGCGCCGTACTGGATGGGATCGATCTCGCAGAGGAGATCGCCCTTCTTCACGACCGAGTTGAAGTCGACGTTGACCTTCGCGACGCGCCCGTTGACCTGCGAGCCGACGTTGACCTGGAGCACGGGTTGCACCGCGCCCGTGGCTTGCACCTTCTCGGCGACGTCACCGGTGCTCGGCGTCGTGGTGACGTAACGCGCAGGAGGAGGAGGACGGTTCTTCGCGCGGAACACGAGGCCGCCGCCGACCAGTGCCGCGACCACCCCGAGGGTCGCGATCCTGCGAAGCCATCGCCGGCCTCCTTCTTCGGCCGCCAGAGCGCGCCGGACGTCGTCGGTGATGGCAGCCCGTTCGCTCATTTGGGAAGGCTCCAGGCTACAGGCTCCGCGCGAGAGGTCGAGATAGGCGTCGCTCCAAAGCCTCGGAGGGCTTGGATATTCCCACCGCGTTTGGATGCTCCGGACGAGGTGCTCGTTCTCCGAGGCTCATCCATCCTCCAACCCAAGGTCGCACAACGTCTTTTGTCCAAGCTGCGTGGACACGGTATCGTCACTTGCCCTACCCGGGACCGCAGGGGCGGAAACGGAGACCGGAGCGTTCTTCGCAGAAGCGCGAGGCTCGCTCATCTCCAACGACGGGAACGACCCGCCGGCCTCCCATACCCGCGCAATCGCAGCGGGCAGCCAGAAGCGGACCCGCACGCCGACGATGCCGAAACCGACCGACCGCGAGCTCGTCGATCGCGCCCGCGACGGGGAAAAGGCAGCCTTTGGTGAGCTGGTGCGCCGTCATCAGCAACGCATTCACCGGCTTGCCGTCCACATGCTCCGCGATCGCGCGGAGGCCGAGGACGTCACGCAAGAGACGTTCATCCGTGCGTTCCAGGCGCTCGCTCGCTTCGACGGTCGAAGCGAGGCGTACACCTGGTTCTACCGCATCACGATCAACCTCTCTCTCAACCGCATCCGGTCACGAAAGACCTCGCGCGCCACCCACGACTCGGACGACCCCCGCCTCGACGCCGTCTTGACCGACAAGCGGCCGGAGACGTCCGACCCCGCGGGCTCGGCGCAGCGCCGGGAGCTCTATCTCGTGCTGTGTCAGGGCATCGACCAGCTCAGCGAGACGCTCCGTACGACGCTCATCCTGGTTTGCATCGACGGACGTTCCCACGAGGATGTGTCGTCGATCCTCGGTGCCCCGGAAGGCACGATCGCATGGCGCATCCACGAAGCGCGGCGCAAGCTGAAGGAGTTTCTGAACGCCCGGGGTTTCGATCCCGAGGGAGATGGGACGTGAGTGAGACGCCGAAGAAAGTGACGCTCGAGGCCGTGCTACGCGAGTGGCCGGACGCCGAGAAATCTCCGATGGAGTGGGAAGAAATGGCCCTCCGCGTCGACGAGCGCGTGCGATCCGGCGCGCCAGGCGCGACCGTTGCATCCGTCACCGACGAAAATTTATTGGCTGACCCCCTTGGACAAATCGAAGGGGAAGGTCATAACTCCGCCGCAATCAGTGCCCCCGTAAAAGCCGGGGAAACACGCGTCTCAAAGGGTGAAACGATGACGATGCCTGCCGACCGAGAGCGCGATCGCCGCAGCCTCCAGGACCTCGCAAAGATGGCCGCCGGACCGATGAGCGCCATGACGCCGCCGCCGCCCTCGGTGAAGGCCCCTCATTCTTCGGCTCCGAGCGGCGTCCAGCGCGCCGTCGAGGCGAAGAAGGACGACTCCGGGATCGTCGACCTCGCGATGGCCTCGCAGTCGGATCCGAACGCCGCGGTCCGCGCGCAGTCGACGCCGCTCGCCAGCGACGGCCTCTTCGATGACGAGCCCGCCTCGGTGAGGCCGGGCCCGGTCTCCTCCGCTCCCGTTTCGCAGCAGTACCAGCAGCCTGCGCCCTCGATGCCGCCGTTCTCGGCGCCTGGGTCGGCTCCCGCCTCGTTGCCGCCGGGCTCGATCTCGCAGCCGCTCTCCCTATCGTCCGCATCGTCCGCGCCGATCTCGCTCGCGGCCGGTCATGCGAGCGCGGTCGCGTCGTCGTCGCAGCGCGCGGTCGTCGCCGTCCAGCCGAAGAAGGGCAACGGCAAGGTCATCGCCCTCGTTCTCGGCGGCCTCGTCGCCGTGAGCTCGATGGCCGCCGGCGGCTTCTTCTTCATGAAGCACCGCGCGGCCGAGCAGCTCGCGAAGAACACTGCGGTCGTCACGCCGGTGGTCGCGCCTGCGGCGCCCGAGACGAAGCCGGTCGAGGCTGCGAACACGACGCCGGCGCCCGCCGCCGATCCGTCGGTGGACCCGAACGCGCTTCCGACGGCGACGCCGGACTCGAAGGTCGCGGCGGCTCCGAAGGTCGCGGCAAAGGGCGGAGCGCCCGTCGCGGTCGCGAAGAACGACAAGCCCGCGCCGGCTCCGGTGAAGGAAGAGGCCGCGAAGCTCTCCGCGAAGGACCTGCCCACGACCCCGACCGGTCCGGGCGGCGATCTCGGAAGCGCAATGGGCGCAGCCGTCGGCAAGGACGGAAAGCCCGTCGACCAGACGCCCGCCGCCGCCAGCACGGGCTCACAGTTCGCCGCTGGAACCGTCCCCCAG
>JAXDMI010000511.1:0-5941 GCA_034666145.1 Myxococcales bacterium
ACGCTCTCGAGCGACCTCGCCGTCGAGCGCATCACCGCCGCGCGGTGCGCCCGCGAGACCGCCTGCAACAACGTCGGCGCGGACAAGCACTTCGTCGATCACGACGTCTGCGCGCGTGAGGTGCGCAAGAAGCTCGCCTCGGATCTGGATCCCAAGCAGTGCACGCGTGGCATCGACGCGACCGCCGTCGACAAGTGCATGGACGCCATCCGCAGCGAGAGCTGCAACAACCCCGTCGACACCGTCTCGCGTCTCGCCGCGTGTCGCTCGAGCGACATGTGCATGAAGGCCGAGCCGATCAAGAAGCGCTGAGGCGCGCAAGATCAGCGGTGAGCGCGCAGGATCAGCGTCCGAACTGGATGCAGCGGCGGCTCAGCGTGCCGTGCTCGAAGCCGCGGATCGGGAAGCCGACCGCGTGCTCGTAGAGCGACGCTGCGCCGGCAATCACGAACAGCGGGTCGAGATGCGCGGAGCCGGCGTGCGCCTGTCGGGCGTGCGGGCCGCGCGCGCGCCATTGCAGCAGCTCCTCGAGCTCGGCATCGGCGAGGACGTTCGCCACCCACGCGTCGAACTCACGCGCCCAGTCGGCGGGCGGCGCATCGGGTCGCGGATCCATCTCGGCGAGCGCATGCGTGATGCCGCCGCTCCCGAGCAGAAGCACGCCGCGGGCCGCGAGGACCCCTATTTTTCGGCCGATCGCGAACAGCGCACGTGGCGTCGCGCCCAGCACGAGCGACAGCTGCAGTACCGGCACGTCGGCTTCGGGCGCGAGATGAACGAGCGGCGTCCACACGCCGCTGTCCCAGCCGCGATCGGGGACGCGCTCCACGGGGAGCAGGCTGTGCAGCTCGTACGCGAGATCGGGCGCGCCCGGCGCGGCATAGGTCACGCGTTCGAGGTCGGCGGGCAGAGCCGTGCCGGCGCCGTCGTCGAAGTCGCGGAGCAACGAGGGCCGCGCGGCCGTCGATCCTCGCGAGAGCGTCGCCGCCTGCCAGTGCGCGCTCACCACGAGGATGGCGCGCGGCTTCCCGAGATCGCGTCCCCATTGCGCGAGCTCCGCGCCGCGGACCGGATCGACGGCGAGCGACGGCGTGCCGTGCGAGACGAAGATCGGAGGAACGTGCTCGACGCTCACCGCGTCATCGCCGCGCGCGGGGACGTCGCAAGGCGACCACGCCGCCCATGGGCTGCGGATCGGGATCGAGCGGCGGCAACGCGAGGACGAGGCGCTCGATGCGCGGCAGCGACTCCTGCGCCGCGCGCTCGGCGCGCAGCTCGTCGAAGTCGCCGTCGAAGATCATGCAGAGCAGGTAGATCGAGGAGAACGACAGCACGAGGTAGTACGACTCGTCGCGCGACACGTGCCGCAGATGACGGCCCTTGTGGAGCAGATCGAGCGACGGCAGCGCACGAATGAAGCCGATCGCGCGACGCGTGATCTCCGGCTCCTCGGCCTCGTCGTGCGCCCCCGGCTCGTGATCGTGTCCGGGGTCGTGGAGACTGTCGTAGCTCGCGTCGACGAGCATGGGCACCGACTCCGCGGGCGGCGGCGCCATGCGGAGGACGCCCGTAGGCGCCGTGGGATCCTGGAGCGGGCCCGAGTCGTCGGACGCGGGCACGGCATGCAGCCCCGCGGGCGCCGAGGGCTCGTCGTGCGCCGAGAGCTCGCGATCGGAGACGTCACGCAGGAGCATTTCGTTCCGCGCGCGCGGGCTCGACGAGATCGACGCGCAGCCCCATACCACCGGCGAATCGCCGTCGATCACCACCACGTCGTGGGCCTGAGCTCGCACGGCGAGCGCCTTCAGCTCTTCGTGGAGCGAGATCACGACGGGCGGCCGCGACTTCATGCGCTCCGACATCGGCGCGGCCAGGGCATCGGCAAACGTGCTGGCGAGCATGTTCAGGCGACGGGTCAGGGCCTCGCCGTCCTTGGGAGGCGAGGCGAAGCTCGCCACCACGTGCTGCCCGTCGGCGAGACGCGCCACCACGACGTTTTCCGCTTCGGGAGGGGATTCGCCCGGTGCGAGGAGCCGGACATCGTCCGCCGAGAGCTCGCGCTGGGCGAGCGTGAGGAAGCGCTCGTAGACGTCGTCCATGGAATCGAACGCACGTATCTAGCATGAATCCTCGGAGCCTGGTCGCGCGCGCAGATCGGCACTACATGGCCTCTTCAGTTCCGCGCCCGCGTCCCCATTCGCGTCCGCGTCTGCGCCGTATTCGCGTCTTTTCATGGAAAACAACGACGTTCCCGGTGGGCGGCTCGGCCGGATGGCACGGCTGGCTGCGCTCGGGCTCAAGACCGGCGCCGGCGCCCTCCTCGGCCGCGACGACGACACCGGGAAAGCGGCAGCGGATCGCGCCGCCGACGTGCTCGGCACCATGCGCGGGCTCGCCGCGAAGGTCGGGCAAATGGCGAGCTACGTCGACGGGCTCGTCCCCGAATCGAAGCGTGATGCCTTCGAGACCTCGCTCAAGGTCCTGCGTGCCCAGGCTCCGCGCTCCAACCCGCAGCAGATCCGAGCCGTGATCGAGAAGGAGCTCGGCGCTCCCATCGATCGCCTCTTCGAATCGTTCGACGACGTTCCGATCGCGAGCGCGTCGATCGGCCAGGTCCATCGCGCGCGGCTCCCCGAGGGCGTGATGGGTGGCATCGAGGTGGCGGTGAAGGTGCAGCATCCCGGCATCCGCAAAGCGGTCGACAGCGATCTCGCGAACGCCGGCATCCTCGAGAGCATGAGCGCGGTGTTCGGCTCGCGTCGCTTCGACACGAAGAGCCAGCTCGCGACGCTGCGTGCGCGGTTCCGCGAGGAGCTCGACTACGCGCTCGAGGCGGAGCGCCTCGTCGCGTTCACGCGCATGCACGAGGGCGACGCGACGATCCGCATCCCGCGCTTCGTGGCCGAGCGATCCGCAGCGAGCGTGCTCACCACGGAGCTCGTCCACGGTCGCGCGCTCGAGGACGTGATGGGCGATCCCGAAGAAGCACGCGTCGCCTATGCCGAGACGCTGTGGCGCTTCGTCTTCAAGGGCAACCTCGTGGGCGGGATGTTCAACGCCGACCCGCATCCCGGGAACTACTTGTTCCAGGACGACGGGCGCATCGCGTTCCTCGATTACGGATGCGTGCAGGTGATCCCCGAGCACCGCCGGCCGCCGGCGCAGGCGCTGCATCGCGCGGCGGTGGCGCGCGACGAGCGTGAGTTCGAGCGCTGCGTCTCGCTCCTCCTCGATGCCCGCCCCGGAGAGATGGAGCGGCTCGCGCGCGCGTATTCGCGGCTCTGTTTCGCGCCGCTCTTCGCGTCGCCGTACCGCATCACGCGGACGTACGCCGCGAGCCTCGTCGACGAGATCAAGGCCATGGGCCTCGCCGCCCGCAAGCTCCCCGACGCCGAGGTGTTCGCGATGCCGAGCGAGATGCTCTTCATGAACCGCCTACAATTCGGCTTCTATTCCGTGCTCGCGCGCCTCGACGTCGAGGTCGACTACGCGCGCGTCGAGAGCGAGTTCTTACCGCCGCTCGTGTCGCCTAGAACTTGAGCGGGTTGCCACGTTCGGCGTTGTCGAGCTGGAAGATGCAGCTCTGGTCATTGAGGATCGTGCAGGCTCGCCGACAGTTGGCGCGATCGCAGTTCGACGAGCCGCTGTTGGGGCTGAAGCTGCTCGCCGCGGTGCAGGTCATGTTCTTCACCTGACGCGCGGCGTCTTGATCGTTGCCGCGAAAGAGCGCGGCGACCGCCGAGCAGCGGCCCTGCGCGTTCTGCTTCTGGCGAGCGAGCTGGTCGGCGTCGGCTTGGGCCTGGGCCGCCGCGGCAGCAGCTCCGCCGCCCGCGGGCGCTGCGCTTCCGCTCGCGGGGGTCACAGGCGCGCTCGTGCCCGCCGTGCCTTTCGCAGCGACGGCGCCCTTCTTACCGGCGACGACCGGCGGCGGCGCGACCGCGACGGGCACGGTCGGCGGGGCTGCTGCGCTCACCGGAGGCGCGGCCGCGGCGGCCGTGGCAGCGTCGACCTGCGCGGCCTTCGCAGCCTCCGACTCGTCCTTCTGCCGCGTGACGAAGAATACGATGCCGCCGCCGATGATCGTGATGAGGAAGAGTCCCGCGACGACACCGAGGATCGCGAACAGCGCGGACCCCGAGCGCCGCTGCTCCATCGTCCCCGCACCGACGGCGCCGGTCTGGTGCTGCCACGTCTGCTGCGTCGGCACCTGATTCGCCTGCTGCGCATACGCGGTGTAGCCCGCCGCGTGCACGGCGCCGGGCGGATACGCGGAGACGTGACCGCCGGTCGTGAGAAGCCCGCCGCCACCGCCAACGCCCGTACCGCCCGTCGCTGCTTGCGAAGGGATCCCTCCGGTCGGCGCGTAGCTGCCGTGCGCGCGCCCGACGTTCGGCGACGACGAGGCCGCCGGCGGGACCTGCCCGCCGCGCACGACGCGCACCACGCTGGCCGCGGATGCACGACCGCGCTCGGAGGCGAACGGCATGAGCGCCTCGGCGAGCGCAGCGACGTCGGCGAAGCGGCCGTTGGGGTCCTTGTGGAGGCAGCGCAGGATCAGCGCCTCGAGCTCGGGCGGCGCATCGGGACGCCTCGCGCGGAGCGGCGTCGGCGGGTCCATCGCGATCATCGCGCACAGCGCCGTCGCGCTCGCGGCCTCGTAGATCGGCGAGGCGCTCACCAGCTCGAAGAGGATCGCGCCGAGCGCCCAGATGTCCGAACGGAGGTCGACGCTCTTCAGGCTCCGTACCTGCTCGGGCGACATGTAAAGCGGCGTACCCATCACCGTGTCGGTCGCGGTGAGGTTCGGCGCCTCCTCGTCGATGGCCTTCGAGATGCCGAAATCGAGGACCTTCACGCAGGACGAGCCGTCGGGCGTGTGCGTGACGAAGAGGTTCTGAGGCTTGAGGTCGCGATGAACGATGCCCCGGTTGTGCGCCTCGCCGATGGCCTCGCAGGCCTCGAGCACGTAGTCGACGGCCTCGTGGATCGGCAGCGCCCCTCGCGACCCGAGGATCTGCGCGAGATCGCCGCCCGTGAGGTGCTCCATCACGATGTACGAAGCGCCGCTCGGCAGCGTGCCGACCTCGAAGACGCGCACGACGTGCTCGCTCTGGATCGACGCGGCGGCGCGGGCTTCACGCACGAATCGCGCCGCGGCATCGTCCTTGCGCGCCTTGTTGGGCGCGAGAAACTTGATGGCCACGCGACGGCCGAGCGAAGTGTCGTGGGCACCGAGCACGACGCCCATACCGCCGGTACCGATCACCGACTCGATCCGATACTTCCCCGCCACGACATCGCCGGCGCGGGGGAGCTGATGGCCATCCGGCCGGACGCTGTTCATGCGGGTCTCGCGATCTTAGCAGGCGCGAGTGACTCGAGGCTCTCGTCGGTTTAGGGTCAACGCGCAGGTCGTGAGGGTTGTTCCCGAAAAAAGTGGCGCTCGT
This sequence comes from Myxococcales bacterium, assembly GCA_034666145.1. GTDB lineage: Bacteria > Myxococcota_A > Polyangia > Polyangiales > Polyangiaceae > Labilithrix. The sequence goes on from JAXDMI010000511.1 coordinate 5,448, forward strand.
CGCATCCACCCGCCGAGCCTGCCCGCGCTGGTCCTCGTCGCTGCGTCGTACGCGTTTCGGCTCCCTCCTCTTCTGAACGCGCGGTCCACCAACTCCGACGCGGCGGTGGTGGGCCTCCAGGCCATGCACATGCTGCGTGGCGAGGTGTCGCCGTTCCTCTGGGGCAGCGGCTACCAGACGGCCGCGGACTCTGCGGTGGCGGCGGTGTTCTTCGCGGTGCTCGGTCCCTCGCCGATCGTCCTGATGCTCTCGGCGCTGACCTTGCACGTCGTCGCCACGTACCTCGTGTTCGTGACGCTGCGCCGCCGCTTCGACGGATGGCTCGCGCTGCTGTGCACCGCGCCGATGATCTTCAGCCCGAGCTCGGTGCACAGCTACGCGCTCTATCCGCCGCGCCAGGTCTCGCTGACGCTGGCGCTCGCGGCGTTCTGGGCGATCGACGGGGCACGCACGACGAACGCGAACGCGAACGCGAACGCGAACGCGAGCGCGAG
>JAXDMI010000512.1:0-10540 GCA_034666145.1 Myxococcales bacterium
TCCGGGCTCTCCTCAGGCGCTCCGGCGTAGCTTGTCGCGGAGGGCGCGGTCGATCTCCTCGGCGGTGATCGGACGCGCGAGATGGAGGTCGAACCCGGACGCGAGGATGCGTTCCCGGATCCCGTGCTGGTTGCCCCACGTCAACACGACCGAGACCCGGGGCCGCTCGGGCATCGACTTCAAGAGACCGAACGCGGAGCCGTCGCCGAGCACGAGATCGGTCAGCAGCGCGTCGATGTGGAGGTCACTGGCGATGGTCCGCGCTTGCTCGCACGAATGAGCACGCACGACTTCCCAACCGCGGCTCGCGAGCGACAGCTTGAGGAGCGCCGATCGTTCCCCGTCGTCGAGGACCGCGAGCACCACAGGTCGTCTCTCGGGTGGAACCATGTCGCTGCCTCTTAGAGTAGCGAGAGCTGTGCCTCTCGCCATGCGATCGCTTGCGCGGTGCGCCGTCGCGAGCTGCCGCGAGAGGCTCGGCGCCACAGGTGGACGCGTGTGCCCGGGCCCGAGCTCCGCAATTTGCACGATCGCCGTCGCTTCGGCCTCGCTTCGCGAATGGCCCGCGGCCTGCAACCCCAGTTCCTCGTGACCATCTCGAAGCCCATGCCCGAGCTGCGATTTTCGGAGAGCAACGGCTGTTCGGGCCCGCGCTCGTCGTCGCCGCTCGACATGAGTCGCTTCTTCTTGCCGGAGGCGCTCGCAGGTCTCGCGCCGGTGCGCTCGCTGGACGGTGACGACCGCCGTCGTCTCAACCAGATCCGCGCGTGCAGCTACCTGCATCTCTTCGATGCGTTCGAGACCTCACTCGGCGCGAGCGCGCGCGAGCGAGCGCGTCTCGACGTCGAAGAACGGGACGTGCTCGCGCCGCTGCTCCGTCTCGACTGCTTCGATCATCACGAGCTCTTCTTCTCGTTCGAGGCCGAGTTCTGCGCGGCATTTCCCGTCAAACCTCGGCTCGTGCCGCTGCCCGACGACTTCGCGCGAACGCTCGCGCACGTCACTCCGCTCTCGCTCCTCGTCCTCGCGCTCCACTTCAAGCTCGTCACGCAGCAGCACTACCTCGCGTGCGTTCGCGGCGACGAGAGCCTCGAGCCGCACTTCGTGCGCGTGCTGAAGGACCACTGGTGCGTCGAGTGCGGCGGGCAACGAACCTGCGGGTCGGCGCTCGCCGTCCAGCAGGCGCTCGGAGCCGCGCTGCCCGGGCGCGTTCCGTCGGCGCTCCGCGATTATCGGCTCCTCGTGTTCTCGTGTGACGACGTCCTCCGGCGCCAAGCCGAGCTCGACGTGCAGACGCTCGAGGACGCGCGAGGCGAGCCTCTGCCCGCTGCCGATCGGCCGGGCATCGTCGCGGCGCAGGTCGCTGCCCACCGGAAGACGTTCCTCACCGTCGGCATCGTCAACGCGGCGTTCGTGTACGCGATGCGCACCCTCGGACCGACGGCGCCGTCGATGCTGGCGGGCGTCGTCGCGGCTCTCTCGTCACGCTGAGATCGTGGCGACAAAGCCCTATGTCTTCATTCGCCTCAAGTCGTGACAATTTGCGACGCAGCCCTCGGAGGGACGGCGCTGCCCCGGGGCATTCGCGTGCGGCATGCAACCTGCACCTCCGAGCTCCGCCATGACCGAGCGGCAGATCCTAGTAGTGGATGACGAGCAGGAGACCTGTGACCTGCTCGAAATGGTCCTCAAGCGTGAAGGCTACGCAGTCACGACGAGCACGTCGGCGCAGCAGGCACTCGAGCTCGTCGGGGTCCAAGACTTCGATCTGGTGCTCACGGATTTGACGATGCCCGAGATGGGCGGCCTCGAGCTGTGCGAGCGCGTTCTCGGCACGCGCCCGAACGTGCCGGTCGTCGTCATCACGGGGCAGGGAAGCCTCGAGAGCGCCATCGGCGCCATTCGCGTCGGCTCCTACGACTTCATCACGAAGCCGGTCGATCCGAAGCTGCTCGTCGTCACGGTGTCCCGCGCCATCCAGCACCGAGGTCTCGAGGACGAGGTGAAGCGCCTTCGCTCGTTCGCGCCCGTCGAGGACGCGGCGCTCGAGAACGTCGTCGGTATGAGCTCCGCGATGCGTCGCGTGTTCGGGCTCGTCGGTCGCGTCGCGGACAGCGATGCCGGCGTCCTCATCCACGGCGAGACGGGCACCGGCAAGGAGCTCATCGCGCGCGCCATCCACGATCGGAGCCGCCGCAAGGACGGGCCGTTCGTCGCCATCAACTGCGCGTCGATCCCGGCGAACCTCCTCGAGAGCGAGCTGTTCGGTCACGAGCGCGGCGCGTTCACGGACGCGAAGCAGCAGCGCATGGGCCTCTTCCTCCAGGCGAGCGGCGGAACGCTCTTCCTCGACGAGATCGGCGAGCTGCCGCTCGAAGTGCAGCCGAAGCTCCTTCGTTCGCTGCAAGAGCGCAAGGTCCGTCCCGTCGGCTCGAACAAGGAGACGCCGTTCGACGCGCGCGTGCTCACGGCGACGAACCGCGTGCTCGAAGACGAGGTCTACGAGCGCCGCTTCCGCGAGGACCTCTTCTATCGAATCAACGTCGTGAAGATCGACGTCCCGCCGCTGCGCGAGCGCGGTGGTGACGTACTCCATCTCGCACGCCACTTCCTCAAGCAGTACGCGACGCGCCACGGCAAGGGCGAGATCGAGCTCACGCCGTCCGCCGCCGAGAAGCTGATGGGCTACTCGTGGCCGGGCAACGTTCGCGAGCTCGAGAACTGCATCGACGGCGCCGTCGCTCTCTCGCGCGCCAACAAGATCGAGCTCGACGATCTCCCGGAGAAGGTCCGCACGTTCCGCCCCGAGAAGTTCGTGGTGTCGGCGAATCAGCCGGAGGAGATCGTCACGATCGACGAGCTCGAACGCCGCTACATCCTGCGGGTCCTATCGCTGGTCGGCGGGAACAAGTCGCGCGCCGCGCAGGTGCTCGGCTTCGATCGACGTACGCTCTACCGCAAGCTCGAACGCTACCAAACCGGCGGCGGCCCCTCGAACGAACCCACCCCCGCACGCCTCTAGAGAACGATCAGTTGTGGGTGTGGCGGTCGTGGAGGATGACCGTCGGGAGCACTTCGAAGTCGCCCGAGCCCGTGGCATCGACGACCTGCGCGTGGCGGTAGCCGAGCTTCATGTGCATGAGGCCGTTCGTGCGGCCCGGCGTCGTGAGCGAGAAGCCGAGGCGACCCCAGTGACCGGCGGCGAGCGCATCGTGGTACGGCATGACCGCGAGCTGGCAGCCGCTGCCGAGCGTGTCGCAGAGACGCCGGACCATCGCGAGGTCCAGGTTCTTGTGCTGATGGGCGGCGTCGATATCGATGCTCTCGACGTAGATCAAATCGATCCCCGCGCCGTCCGCGAAGTCGTCCTTGTACCAACCCTGGGTGAAGTAGGCGTCGCAGAGCGACTCGAGCTTCGTTCCCCGTAGCGCCGGATAGAGGTCGCCGTGCGCGTCGGCGATCTCGCCGACGTGGACGATCGCCACCCTCGCCATCCCGATGGTGCGTCCGCCCTCACCGACTCGAACGTCCAGCCACGTGACGTGGTGCGACGCTTGATCGAGCTCGATGTCCCCGCTGATCGAAAGCTTCATGAGTCAACCCTCTCAGGCGGGATGCCCTCGGTCAATTCGCCAAACGCTCAGGCGTGCATTTTTGCCACAAGTGTCGCAGCACTGGGGCGGATTGGATCAGTAAGCGTGACCTGCTGCCGCATCACTGCGGCACGCTGTTGCGGCGCGGTGACCTAACGTCGCAAAACCCAAGAGTAAACTAGATGTATGGTACATCTAATCGGCGGGCGGGGCGTTCTGACACGCACCGCGTGAGGCGGGGCGGTTCGCCACGAACGCGCCCTTTCAAGACGCTCAGCGAGGCTTCTCGAGCGAGCCGTGCGCGGCGCTGGCGACGAGCGCAGCGAGCGCGCGCGCATCGACGTCGGGTGCGAGGCGCAGGACCTCGGCGCCGATCGCGACGCAGCGATCGACGAGCCCCTCGTCCTCGTCCTTGCGCAGATTCGTCGGGACGATCACGAGGTGAGGCATCACCACGGGCATGCGCTCGAGAGCAGGCGCGACGTGCTTCACGCGGATCACGCGGAACCCGGCATCGTCGAGCAACGTCACGCACGCGCCGGCGATCCGATCGTCGAGAGCGACGAGCATCGCAGTCGCGACGTCCATTCGAGGCATCGTCTGGGACATCTCCATCGAGTTTACACCATCGCGCATCTCGGTACGGGAGTTGAATCGAGCCATCTCGCATGGAGCCGCATACCCGTACGCGTTCGGTCGTGACGACCATCGCCACTGCGGCAGCGCTAGCCGCCGTCGGGTGCAACTCCCTGCTCGACAATCGCCCGGCCGACGTCAATGCCGACCTGTTCGCGACCGCGCCCACGGGAGACGGCGGCGCGCTCCGCGAGGCAGGGCGCAACGCTGATGCAAGCCTCACCGATCCCGCGAAGGCGTCCGGAGGCAACGCGAACGATGCCGACGGCGGCACGGAGCCCCTGGCGCCGCAGTGCCTCGTCGGTACGAAGCCGTGCGGCGACGTCTGCGTGTCGGTCGACGATCCGTACTACGGATGCGCGGGCCCGACGTGCGAGCGCTGCGCTCCGAGCCATGGCGCCGGCGCGTGCGTCGCGGGTCAGTGCGCGCCCGGCACGTGCGCGACCGGATGGGCCGACTGCAACGGCCTCCCGAGCGACGGCTGCGAGGCGGATCTCTCGTCGGTCGCCACCTGCGGAGCGTGCGGCGTCGCCTGCGCGGCAGCGCCGAACGCCGATTCTGCCTGCGCGGCTGGCGCGTGCGAGACGACGTGCGTGGCCGGATTCGGGGACTGCAATCACAACGCAGCCGACGGCTGCGAGACCCAGCTCCTCGACGACAAACACAACTGCGGTGAGTGTGGGCACAGATGCATCGTCGGTGTTTGTGAAGCCGGCAACTGCGTCTGGAAGCTCTGAAAAACAGGGTCGCCGTGGATTTCGTCGGCCTCGAGCACGCGCCCTTAATCGACCGAGACTTCTGCCGTTGGATCTCACTGCCATGGAAGACAGCGACCGCCGCAGAGACGCCCGAGCCCGTATCTCCTTGCCCACCCACGTCGTCCGTCGGGGCGGAATGGAAACCGTGGAGATGCTCGACGCGAGCTACCGCGGCCTCTTCGTCCGCATGGAAGACCCGCCGCCCGAGCGCGAGCTCGTGAAGCTCGTCATCGAGCTGCCCGGTGAGCAAGAGATGGAAGTCCACGCCGTCGTCGTTCGTCTCGTCACTGACCCGGTCGGTCGCTGCGGCGTCGGGCTGCGCTTCTTCGCCTTGAACGGGCAGGAGCGCGCCGCCTGGGAGAGCTTCATCAGCAGCCTCATCAGTCGACGCGCACGCGCCGCCTGAGGCTCGCTTCCGCGACACGCAGCCACAGCTGTCGTCCCTAGCTTTGTATCGTCAGTTGGGGAAATCTGATCGCTCCTCGATGCGGCAAGACATGCAGTGGGGCGGCCAGCGGTCGTCGGGATTGGTCGATGTTCTCGACCGAGTTCTCGACAAGGGCCTCGTCATCGCGGGCGACATCAAGATCTCCCTGGCGGAGGTCGAGCTGCTCACCATCCGCATCCGCTTGATCGTCTGCTCGATCGACAAGGCGGAGCAAGTGGGGCTCGATTGGTGGAAGTACGATCACCATCTCGCGCCCGGCAAGCAGCCGCTCCTCGCGGAGAACGAAGCGCTTCGCAAACAGATCCAGTTGCTCGAGCGCAAGGTCGCTCAGCTTGCCGAGGACACGGTGACCGCTCGCCGTGGTGGCACGAACGCGGGGCGTCCGCCCGCTGCGGGCGTGCCGGGGGCGTCGTCCAAGAGGCGACGATGATGCGCGAACGCAGTCAGTTCTCCCGAAGAAGGATGGAGTGCGAGCATGCCCGTTGAACGTACATCCGGCGGCACGAGCCTGATCGACGTCCTCGATCGAGTCCTCGACAAGGGAATCGTCATCGACGCGTGGGTCCGCGTATCGCTCGTCGGTATCGATCTCATCACCGTCGAGGCGCGCGTGGTCGTCGCGTCGATCGACACGTACCTGAAGTATTCGGAGGCGGTCGGGACCGTGTCGCCCATCGCGAAGGCTCCGCAGATCGACGTCGCGACACACGATGCGTTGATCGCCGAGAACGCAGCGCTCCGCGCCCGGCTCACCGCGGGTGGCCTGGACGCTTCGCCGCCGCCGGTTCGCCGTCGCAGCGCCGCGCGCTCACGCGTCCCACGCAGCAAGAACACCTAACCTCGTCACGGCGAGAGCATTGGACAAGGCAATCGCCCCAGCCAAGTTCGCCAGGTTGGCCAAGTCGGCCAACTCGGCCTCGTCGGCCACGTCCGCCTCGAACGGCTACATGCAGCCGCCGGCTAGCTCGAAGCTCGCCTTCGACGAGGCGCTGCTCGCGACGGACACGCTCGTCGAGGCCTCGCAGCTCGGCGTCGACTGGCTCACGCGTCACCTTGCCGTACGGCAGGTCGCGGTCGCGCTGGCCGATCTCGATCGGCCCGCGGGCGCGCGCCTCGTGGTCACCGCGTCGCACGGGCTCGCGCCGGCTGCGCTCACCGCGATCTCCATCGACCTCGACGATCGCGACCATCCGTTCATCCAGGCGCTCGCAGCGGCGCGTGCCAGCACGTTGTCGGGCGCGGCGCTCGATTCGGTGGGCCTCGCGTTCGCGTCGCGGCGCTGCACGGCGTTCCCGCTACCTTTCCCGGCTCGTCGCGATCGCGATCCCGTCGGCATCGTGCTCCTGAACGGCGTCGCGCGCGACCCCGAGATCAAGTGGCTCCTCGGCGTGCTCGGGCGGAAGCTCGTCGACCTGCGTAACCTGCGCGTGCTCGCCACGACCGAGCGCCGGCTCGATCGCGAGCGCGCGCTCTTGCAAAGCATCCTCAAGGCGGTGCCCGATCCCGTGCTGCTGACGGATCCCGAGGGGCGCCTCGTGGTCGCGAACTCTCGCGCCGAGCTCTACTTCGCCTCCGAAGAAGAGGAGAGCGAAGGCCGCCGTCGCGCGGTCGCCCTCAACAACATGCTCTTCTCCGCTGCGCTCTCGCGGCACGCGATCGAGGGCACCGAGTTCGAGCGGCGCGAGCTGCCCATCGTCGACCCGAGTGACGGCTCCGATCGGCTCTTCGAGCTGATGAGCGCGCCGATCGTCACGCCCGACGGTCCGGGCATCGTCTCCGTGCTCCGCAACGTCACCGACCTGCAGCTCGCCGCACAGGAGATCGAGGACAACTACCGCAAGATCCGGGGCGCCGAAGCGCAGGTCCGCGCCGAGCGCGATCGGCTCGATGTCATCATCGATTCGGTCGCCGACCCGATCGTGGTCACCGATGCGAACGGCGCGATGATCATGACCAACGCGCCGGCGCAGCGGCTCTTCACCGCGAGCCCGAACGCCCGGATCGAGGAGACCCTGCGCGTGCGCGCCAACGACGCGCACTTCTCGTCGCACGTCTCGAACCTGTTCTTCATCGAGGCGACGGGGCGTTTCCGCGGCGAGCTCGGGCTCGCGGACCCGAAGACCGGCGCGCCGGTGCCCGTCGAGGCCATCAGCGGAAAGATCGTCTCCGAGATGGGCGACGTCACCGCGATCGTCACCATCCTCCACGACCAGACCGAGGCGGTGGAGAAGGCGCGTCTCTACGAGGAGCTGAAGCTCGCATCGGATCTCCTCGAGCAGAAGGTCCGCGACGCGACCGCCGAGCTGGTCACGCAGAACGAGCTGCTCCAGCGGCAGGCACTCGAGCTCGAGGCGGCCTCCAGCGCCAAATCGCAGTTCCTCGCGAACATGTCGCACGAGTTCCGCACGCCGCTCAACGCCATCCTCGGTTACACGAGCATGCTGCTGCAGGGCGTCTCGGGACCGCTCTCGCCATCCGTGACGCGCCAGCTCGGCCGCGTCGACTCGAACGGCAAGCACCTCCTCACCATCATCAACGACATCCTCGACATCGCTCGCATCGAAGCGGGGAAGATGCCGCTCAACCTGACGCGCTTCGCGCTCGGCGAGCTCGTCGAGGAGGTCCTCGCCGAGGTCGATCCGCTGATCAAGCGCGCGAAGCTCACGGTGAAGACCGAGCTGGGAAGGTCGCTTCCGACGCTGCGGAGCGATCGCTCCAAGGTGAAGCAGATCTTGATGAACCTGATCTCGAACGCGCTGAAGTTCACGCCTTCGGGATCGGTGACCGTCTCCGCGCGACTCGGGAAGCGAAAGAACGACGTGCTGCTCGCCGTCACCGATACCGGCATCGGGATCTCGCGCAAGGATCAAGAGGCCGTGTTCCAGGATTTTCGCCAGGTCGACAACTCACCGACGCGGCAGTACGGCGGCACGGGCCTGGGCCTCGCGATCTGCCGCCGGCTCGCGGCGCATCTCGGTGGTGACATCGAGCTCGTGAGCAAGCTCCGGAAGGGGTCGACGTTCACGCTCGTGCTGCCGGTGAAGGGGGTCAATCGATGAGCGCTGCGAAGAAGAGTACGACGGGTAGCGCGCCACAGCCGCCGCTCGTCCTGGTGGTGGACGACTTCGAAGACAATCGCACGATGTATCTCGAGTTCCTGGAGTTCAACGGCTTCCGCGTGGCGGAGGCGGTGAACGGCCAAGAGGCTGTCGATCGAGCCATCGAGCTCATGCCTGCCGTCGTGGTCATGGACCTCTCACTCCCCGTGATGGACGGCTGGGAGGCGACGCGCCGCTTGAAGGCGAATCCGAAGACGAAGGACATCATCGTCATCGCGCTCACCGGTCACGCCGAGGCCGCTCATGCGAAGAGGGCACGTGACGCCGGGTGCGACGACTTCGTGGCGAAGCCTTGCTTGCCCGAGGAGCTCGCCGCAAAGGTCCGCGCCCACGTCGCGCGCGCCGCGAACGGCGGTAAGGCTCCCGCGAAGTCGGCCACGGGCAGGAACAAGAAGCACGAGACGGGCAGCAACAAGAAGTTCGAGAAAGGGAGCAAGTGATGGCTGCCTCGACGAAGGCAAAGTCGCCGGCGAAGGCGAGAGCGAAGGCGAAGGCGCCGGCGAAGGCGAACGCGCCGGTGTCGAAGCGAGGAGCGACACCGCCGCCGAAGTCATCGAAGCCCGAAGGTCGCGCGGCGAGGATCGCGCCGACGCCCGCGCCTCGCGCACGGGTGCAGCGATTGCCGCCGAGCGCGCCCGAAGCTCGTGAAGGGATCTCGCCGGTCGCCGCAAAGGCCATCCCGCCGGATCCGGTCGCCAACGGAGCGGGCTCCGATGGATCGCGGGGAAAATACGTATATTGCGTCATCTACGGGGACAAGCCGCTCAGCTTCGGCTCGCTCGGCATCGGCATCGATCCCGCCGACGTACACACCGTGAACTTCAAGGACATCGCCGCGGTGGTCTCCGACACCGCCATCGCCGTCCACGAGCCGACGCGCGCGAACGTCCTCGCGCACGAGCGCGTGAACGAGACGGTGATGCGCGATCACACGGTCATTCCCATGTCGTTCGGCACGGTGTTCAAGACGCGCGACGACATCCACGAGCTGCTGCGCTCCGCCTACGACGCGTTCAAGGACGTCCTCGTCAAGATGGACGACAAGCTCGAGTTCGGCCTCAAGGTGCTCTGGGATCGCGATCTCATCGTCAAGGAGCTCGAGAACGACAACGAGGACATCCGCCGTCTCAAGGGCGAGATCACGTCGCAGAAGGGCTCGACGTACTTCGCGCGCATGCAGTACGGCCGCCTCGTCGACGCCGCGCTGCAGCAGCGCTCCGAGAAATACGTGCACGACATCTTCGAGGCGCTACGTCCCGTGTCGGTGGCCTCGCGCGCGAACAAGCCCATCGGCGATCGCATGATCATGAACGCGGCGTTCCTCGTTCGTCGCGACAAGGAGGAGGACTTCGACGCCGTCGTGAAGCGCATCGGCTCCCAGCTCGACAAGCTCACGTTCAAGTACACGGGCCCGTGGCCGCCCTACAACTTCGTCAACATCCGCTTGAAGCTCGAAAGAGCGTGAAACGATGCTCATCGTGGATTCGCTCATCGTCGGCGGCGTTCGCTTCGTGTTGAACAAGCTCATCGAGGCGGTGGACGCCGAGATGTACGACGAGAGCTCGCTCCGCGAGGAGCTGCTTGCTGCGCAGATGAAGCTCGAGCTCGGCGAGATCGACGAGGCGGAGCTCGCCAGGATCGAGGAGGTGGTGCTCGCCGGTCTGCGCGAGATCGGTGAGCGCAAGAGGGCCGCTGCCGCGTCGGGCTCCACGGCGCCCGCGGCTCCGAACGAAGCGCGTGCCGGACGGCGGTTCACGGTGGAGAGCGTCGAGGCCGATCTCCGGCACCGTGAAGAACCCGACGAATAGAGTGGCATCGTGCAGCGCGTGACGTTCTTCGGTGGCAAGGGCGGCGTCGGAAAGACGACGTGCGCCGCCGCTGCTGCGACGCGCGCGGCCGTCGAGGGGCAGCGTGTCCTCGTGGTGTCCACCGATCCCGCGCACTCGCTCGGTGACGCGCTCGACGCGAAGCTCGGGCTCGCACCGG
>JAXDMI010000513.1:0-2867 GCA_034666145.1 Myxococcales bacterium
GAGAACCCGTACGTCCCGCAGCGCAACAAGACCGTGATCATCACGGTCGTCGAGCGCCCGCGGCAGTACACCGAGATCGCGCCCGGCTTCTCGACGGGTGAAGGCTTCCGCCTCGCCACCGAGTACGGCCATCGCAACCTGTGGGGCAATGCCGTGCAGCTCACGCTGCGCCTCCAGCTGGCGTACATCCCGACGCCGCTGATCATCGACCCCACCGCCCGCGACAACTACCGCAACCTGGAGCTCATCGCGCGACTCGGCATGCGCGTGACGGGCGGCCTCGTCGTTCCCGACATCGGCCTCGGTCCGCTCGTCCGCGCCGGGGTAGACGGCATCCTCGTGCACGACCTGCAGCGCGACTTCTACATCACGAAGCTCGCCGCGATTCCCAACATCAACTGGCGCCCGGTCAACGAGTTCCAGGTCACGCTCTTCAACAGCTTCGAGTTCAACAACAGCCGCATCTTCGGAGCCGGCAGCATCGACGCGTATCTCCGCTCGCTGCAGGCGCAGGGCTTCAACACCACCGATCTCGTGCGCCAGCTGCTCGTTCCGGACGGAGAGAGCTACGTCGTCGCCGAGCGCCTCCTCATCAGCTGGGACCGTCGCGACAACGCGTTCAACGCCGCGCGCGGCACGTACCTCGTCACCGGCATCGAGCACGTCGACGGCTTCCCGGTGACGAGCGCACAGCAGATCGCGCAGGGCGTCACCGCCATCAACGAGAGTCACTTCTTCAAGCTCACGGAGACCTTCGGCGGTTACATCCCGCTGCCGAGGGGCATGCGCATCGCCGCGCTCACCAGGTTCGGCGTGAACGTGCAGATTACACCGAACTCGGCGACCTACCCCGATCGCCTCTTCTTCATGGGCGGCGTCGACTCTCTCCGCGGCTGGAACCTGAACAGCTTCATTCCGCAGGACGACGTCGACCGCATCTTCCGCGAGCAGACCAAGCCGGATCTCGTCGACGACCCCGCGCATCCCGGGACGCTGATCCCGAACCCCAACAAGTTCACCGCCGCCACCAAGCCGATCCGCGGCGGCAATCTCATGATCAACGAGCGCGTCGAGCTCCGCATCCCGATCCGCGGCCCGTTCGAGACGGTCATCTTCGGCGACCTCGGAAACCTCTGGATCGATCCGACCTATCCCTTCTCGAGGGGCGTCTTTCCCATTCGCGCCGCGGTGGGCAGTGGCATCCGCGTGCAGACGCCGGTCGGCCCCCTCGCCGTCGACTACGGCTTCAACGTCACGCGCGAGTCCTACGAGGACGTCGGCGCCCTCAACTTCGCGATCGGCCTATTTTAGCCGCCTGCGGTCGCGCTCCGAAGAAAGGTCGCGGCCCAGCGAATAGTTTTCGAGTCCTCGATCGTCTTGTCGAGAGAGGGGCGGCGGCGCGCAGCCTTCGTCCGACCTCACCCGATCCACCATCAAGCAGAGGACATCGCCATGAAGCTCTACGACTTCGCCTTCTCCCCGAACTCCCGCAAGGTCCGCGCCGTCGCTTACGAGCTCGGCCTCACGTTCGAGCATGTGCACGTGGATCTCTTGAAGGGCGCGTCGCGCACGCCGGCCTACCTCGCGCTCAACCCCAACGGGCGCGTTCCGGTGCTCGTCGACGGCGATTTCGTGCTCTGGGAGTCGACGGCCATTCTGCGCTACGTCGCCGCAAAGAGCGGCGGGCGGCTCCTGCCCACCGACATTCGTGCGCAGGCCGAGATGGATCGCTGGTTCTCATGGCAGCTCGCGCACCTCGGGCCCGCGATCACCAAGGTGGCGTTCGAGCGCGTCGTCAAGAAGGTGCTTGGGCAAGGCGCACCCGACGAGGAGGCCATCGCTGCAGGGAGCCGTGACTTCGCGCAGCTCACCGGCATCCTCGATGCTGCGCTCGACGGGCGGCAGTACGTCGCCGGAGCGCTCTCCATCGCCGACTTCGCCCTTGCGTCGCACTACAGCGTCGCGTCGACTGCCGGGCTCGATCTCGCGCCGTTCCCGCGCGTGAGTGCCTGGCTGGCGCGTGTCCTCGCGCGCGATAGCATGAAGCGCGCGCTCGCAGATGCGCACGCGACCATGACGCCGAATGCTGCCTAGACCGGACGATACGTTCCAAGCCCTGGTCGAGCCACTGCGCGGCGCGATTCGTCTGCACGGCTATCGCATGCTCGGCTCGTCCCACGACGCCGACGACGTGGTGCAGGAGACGATGCTCCGCGCGTGGCGCGCGAAGGAGTCGCTCGTGGAGGCGTCTCTCCTCGGGGCCTGGCTCCATCGCATCGCCACCAACGTGTGCCTCGACGAGCTGAGGCAGCGCCCGCGGCGCCTCCTCGCGCAGGACGCGTTTCCTCCCGCGGAGTGCGCGGTTCGTCCGGCGCCTCCGATCGAAGAGCCCGTGTGGCTCGAGCCGGTGCCCGACACGTGGCTCGAGGGCGTCGACGCGCGCGATCCTGCGGCGCGCTATGCGCTGAAGGAGAGCGTCGCGCTCGCGTTCGTCGCAGCGCTCCAGTACCTCACGCCCACGCAGCGCGCCGCGCTCCTCTTGCGCGACGTCGTCGGGCTCTCCGCCGAGGAGACCGCAGCGGCGCTCGATATGGGGCTTGCGGCCGCCAACAGCGCGCTCTTCCGCGCGCGCGTCGCGGTCGAAGAGAAGCTCGGCGGGCGCGGCCCCGAGGCCGTCGCCGAGCACGCGCAGGTCGACGAGGCCCTGCTCGAGCGCTACGTGCGTGCATTCGAAGACGCGCGCCTCGACGAGATCGTGGCGCTCTTCCACGACGACGTGCGCACGACGATGCCTCCATCGCCGACCTGGGTGGCAGGACGCGCCGCGAACGAGGTCTTCTATCGGGCGATGTTCACCAATCTCCGGC
>JAXDMI010000514.1:0-5817 GCA_034666145.1 Myxococcales bacterium
CGCGCAGGCGGAGGCCAACCTCGATGCCGCGAAGGCGAACGCCGACGCCGCCGAGGCCGACGCCGAGGTGACGACCACCAATGCGGTCGGCAACAAGTCGGTCGCGCAGGCGCAGGTCCAGGGCGCCGCCAGCAGCGCGAGCGCCACGAAGCAGCAGATCGCGGAGGCCGAAGCGCAGGTGCAGGCGGCGAAGGCCAACCTCGACAAGGCGAAGCTCGATCTCGATCGCGCGAAGACGCTCGCCCAGAGCGGCTCGATCTCGATCGCCGAGGTGGAGCGCAACCAGACCACGTTCGACACGGCGAACGCGTCGATGACGCAGGCGAAGGCAAGGCTCGCGACGATGCGCGCATCCACCGACGAGGCCATGAGCCAGGTGCAGGTCGCGAGCGCGAAGCTGAAGCAGGCCACCGACGTCGACGTCCTCGTCCGCCAGGCGCGCGCGAAGGCGGCGAATGCGCGTGCGCAAGTGGCGACCGCCCAGGCGGCGCGCGACATCGCCGCGCTCGACCTCTCTTACACGAAGATCGTCGCGCCCAGCGACGGCGTAGTCTCGAAGAAGACCGTGATCGTCGGTCAGATGATCGCGCCCGGCCAGGGCGTCGTGCAGCTCGTGCCGACGCAGCGCGACTGGGTCACCGGCAACTTCAAAGAGACCCAGCTCGCCGCCATGCGTGTCGGTCAGCCGGCCGTCGTCGAGATCGATACGTACTCGGGCGTGAAGCTCCACGGCGAGGTGGAGAGCTTCTCCGCGGCCACCGGCGCGCGCTTCAGCCTGCTGCCGCCCGACAACGCCACCGGCAACTTCACGAAGGTGGTGCAGCGCGTCCCCGTGCGCATCCATCTCCGCGACGTGCCGGAGAGCATCGTCCTCCGTCCCGGCATGAGCGTCGGCCTCACCGTCGACACGCGTCACTGAAGCACGCCGAGCAGCAAAGGTGACCTCGCCTTGACCCAGGCCGCGACATTCCCCGCAGGAGCGACACGCCCGTCGGCGGCGCCGTCGCGCACGGCGGATGGCGCGCCGGTCAACAAGTGGCTGGTGGCCATCGCGGTCGCGCTCGGTGCGCTGCTCGAGGTCGTCGACACGAGCATCGTCAACGTGGCGTTGAACGAGATGCAGAACTCGCTCGGCGCGACGCTGAGCCAGGTCAGCTGGGTGGTGTCGAGCTACGCCGTCGCCAACGTCATCATCCTGCCGCTCACGGCGTGGCTCGGCGATCGCTTCGGGAAGAAGCGCTACTTCGTGTTCTCGCTCATCGCGTTCACGATGGCATCCGTCATGTGCGGCGTCGCCACCACGCTGCCGATGTTGATCGTCGCGCGCGTGCTGCAAGGCCTCGGCGGCGGCGGCCTCATGGCGAAGGCGCAGTCCATCCTCTTCGAGACGTTCCCGCGTGAAGAGCAGGCGCTTGCGCAGGGCTTCTTCGGCGCCATCGTCATCGCCGGCCCCGCCATCGGCCCGACGCTCGGCGGCTACATCGTCACGAACATGAACTGGCGGTGGATCTTCTTCGTCAACGTTCCCGTCGGCATCGCAGGCACGCTCCTCTGCCTTGCCGTGCTTCCGGTCGACAAGGTGAAGACCGGAGCGAAGGGCGCCATCGACTGGCTGGCCATCTCGCTCCTCGCCGTCGGCCTCGGCAGCTTGCAGACCGTGCTCGAGGAAGGCCAGTCCGACGACTGGTTCACGTCGCCGTTCATCGTGACGTTCTCGGTGTTCGCGGTGGCGGGCCTGTCGCTCTTCATCTGGCGCACCTGGTACTCGGAGGACCCCGTCGTCGATCTACGGATCCTCCGCTACCGCTCGATGTGGTCGGGCAGCATCCTCTCGGTCATCATCGGCATGGGCCTCTACGGAGCCTTGTTTTCCGTACCGATCTTCGCGCAGGGCGTTCTCCACTACACGTCGCAGCAGACCGGCATGCTGCTCTTGCCGGGCGCGCTCGCATCGGCCGGCGGCATGGTGGTGGCGTCGATCCTCGTCCGTCGCTTCGACCCGCGTGTGCTCATCGTGGCCGGCGCGCTCGTCATCGTGTCGTCGCTGCTCATGCTGACGCGGATCACGCCGCAGACCGGCGCCGACGATCTGTTCTGGCCGCTCATCATCCGCTCCTTCGGGACGGTCCTCATGTTCCTCCCTCTCAACATGGCGACGCTCGGGCCGGTGCCGAAGAAGGACATCGCCGCGGCGACCGGGTTCTTCAGCCTCACCCGTCAGCTCGGCGGCAGCGTGGGCGTCGCCATCCTCACGACGGTGCTGGCGCAGCGCGAGGCCTTCCATCGCACGGTGATCGTGGAGAAGCTGCCGTACGCCGATCCCAAGGTCCTCGAGCGCATGAGCACGCTCACGAGCGGCTTCGCGCGCAGCGCCGACATCGCAACGGCGCACGACCAGGCGCTCCGCGTGCTCGACGGCAGCGTGAACGTGCAGGCCGCCGTCATCTCCTTCGCAGACACGTTCTGGCTGACGTCGATCTTGTTCCTCGTGACGCTTCCGCTCGTGCTGCTGCTCGGGAAGCCGCCGGCCGGCGCCAAGGTGTCCGCGGGACACTGAGGATCGTGGCGATTCAGCTGCCGCCCAGGGCGAGCTGCTGCGGATCGGAGCGTCGTGGCGTCAGGCCGCGGAGCCAGGTGAGCCCGCGCGCCATGAATGCGCGATCGACGCCGTGCCCGGTATTGCGCGTCTCGACGCGCGATGGCCAGTGCGCTGCCGCGAGCACGCCTGCGAACGCGCGCGAGTGAATGGCGCTCGAGGGATCGGCGGCGGACACGCCGACGAATACCGGCGCACGCGTTGCCGGTTGCTCGCCGGGCTTCATCCAGGCGCCGCCACCGGCAAGGACGATGTAGCCGTCGACATCGATCGCGCCGCGCGTTGCGAGCGAGCTGGCGTAGTACGCGCCGCTCGAAAACCCGACGACGAACGTCTCGTCGAAGCGTGCTCCGGCGCGCTTCTCGAGATCCGCGCGAGCCGTCTTGATGCCGTCGAGGATCGCGGCCTCCTGATCCTTCAGCGCCTTCGCAGAGCCCGGCCATGCGTAGTAGCCCGACGCGTCCGGGGCAGTCGGCATGAGGAGCGTGAACGAGCCGAGCTTCGCTTCCTGCGCCATCCACCGCTGCTGCACGTACTGGAAGCCCGGCGTCTTCGCGAGGACGCCATGGAGATAGATGACGAGCGTACGGCGGCCGGTGCTGCCGGGACCGCCGTCGACGTAACAGACGTGATCCGAGAGCGTCGTCACGTCGGGCCCGCACCACGGTCGCTCCTTCGCCGCTGCGCCGGCCTCGGCGGACACGGTGCGCGCGGTGAGCAGAGACGAGGCGAGGACAGCGGCGGCGAGGCAGCTACGGCGCATGCCGCCATCAGCGCACCGTTCGTGCCATCTCGAAAAATGGGCTTCTTTCGAGGTGCGCGGCCTGCCGACGCCGAGCGCGTCGAGGGCTGTCTACAGCAATCGCCGGACAGCGGTCCTCGGCTGCCCCAACGCGTGGTCCGCGTCTCCGCGACCTCCGTCGATGCCGAGCTCGCCGCGCTCGGACTCGGCGCGCCGCTCGAGGATCCACGTGCGCTGCGCATCCTCGAGCTGCCGCGTGGCGTCAGACTCTCGCCTCGTGGCCCTTTCGCCACGGGATTTCGGGAAGGGCGTCGACGGGTGTGGCAGCACGTGCTGCGTCGTACTGCGCGCGGGTGATCACCGCTGGAGCGTCCATCTGCTCCGTCCTCATGCTCGCGACGCTCTCTTCGGGGGGCTCAGTCGGTAGCTCGGCTTGCCGATAGGGCGAGGAGTGCGAAGCAGCAGACGTGTCGACCGCCGCGGCGTTCGGATCGAACCGACGCCGCAGCTGACTTCGCCGAGCGAGGAGCCCTGCCCCCACGAGCACGAATATCGCGGCTGGCACGGTCCACGCGAAACCGGATCTCGCCAGAGGCTCGTTCTCGGTGAGCCCCCTCAGCCCAAGCACGCTCGCGACGAGCATGCACACGACCCCGGCCGCGGCCCACGAGGAGCCGTGGGTCCTTCGCAAGCTCTCCACCATCTCGCTCTGATAGCGATTGCAGCCCGGACACGCGACGTTCCGCGTGACGCCTTCGAGCGCGAGCTGACGGTCCTGCTTCAACGCGCGATGCGCGCGGTCCTTGGCCCGCTCGCGCGCCCCCTTCTCGTCGAGAAGGAAAGGGCTGCGTCCCTGTCCGATGCCCCCGCATCGAACCTGGAACGCCCACTCCAGCTCGCAATGCTCGCACTCCACGACCTGCCAGAAGAAACCCTCGACCAACACCGTGTGGCGGCGGCTGACAAGGACCGGGATGAGCATGGTCTCGTATGGGATCTACCGTGGAAGGGGTGACGTGACAATGCGACCGGGCCGAGTAGCCACATCGGAGAAGCCGCCTCGATCGAGAGTGATCCTTCTGCCGACTCTCACGAGCAAGGATATGATGGGGCTCGCTGCATGCAGGTGAAGCGCGCCCCGAAAGAACCTTCCTCCGATCCGTCCCTTGCCGCCACGCGCGAGGTCGACTCGGTGTCGCTCCTCGCCGCGGAGCTGCTGCTGGACGCGGAAGCCGACGACGCCCTGTCCGTACGGCGCGCGAAGGCCTCGCTTGGGGATGCGGTCCCGGGATCCACGCGGCCGCCGAATGGCCCCTCGAGCGCACGCGCGACGTTCGGAGCTGCCGCCACGTCGAGCGGCACGACGTCGACCGTTCCCGTCACGCCGTGGCGTCGCGCGCGCTCCCTCGGAGCCGTCGGCGGGATCGTGATCCTCGTGACGCTGACTGGCGCTGCGGTGTTCTTCTTGATGCGCTCGTAAGGAGCATCGTCAGCGGCGTAGCTCGTGCGGTTCGAGATCGACGACGACCAGCGCTTCGTCTGCGCGCCGCGCATTCGCGTATCGCCTGCACGCCAGCTGATCCGACCTTACGGACAGGGATTCGTCGTTGGGCAGGGGATGGGGCTGTTGCCCGGCTCCTGACAGCAGACCGAGACACATTGGTTGCCTGTGACCACGACTGTTGCCGTGCTGGTCGCACCGGTGCCCGATCCTTGTTGTACGCCGGCAGCGGCGCCGCCACCGTTTTCGGTCACGCCGAACCACGGTGTTGGCCCAATGGTGAACGCCGCACTGGCAGGCGTCACGACCATGGTCGCTGTGCTGCCGACCGCGACACTCGCCGTCACGGACGCCGCGGTCGATGCAGCGCCGGCGTTAATCGTCACGGAGCACCAACTGAGGAAGTTCATGACTGTGAGCGTCGCCGTCGCCGCAGGCGGCCCGCCGGTGTCGACGTTTGTCCCTTGGTCCGGCGTGCCCGCGTCGGGTACCGAGGAGTCATTCTGCACGACTGGTGCTGGCGTTTCCATGCCCGTGCGAGCGACGGACATCGCGAACGGAGTCGCGCCCGCGCCGGTCGCGCACGCGAGCGGTTCTGGGTCCCGGGCCAGCGCAACGACGAGAAAGCTGGACCCCTAGCGAGCGACTGGCGGGAACCCTGTTTCGGGACCCTGCGAGCCCGCGCAGCTTCGTGCCGACCTCCCGAGAGCGTCGAGTGGTTGCTCTTCCGGATGCTGGCCAGAGCCCGGGCGATCGCCCCGACAGCGCGGCGCAGGTCGCGCACGAGCTGAGGGGTCTGCTGGGTGGCGAGCGCGTCGCGAAGCCTTCGACGTCGTAGGGTCGGGCGCGCGGCGCGAGGTCGCGCGGTCAACGGCCCGCGGCGTGAAAGTGGGCGTCGATGCGGTCCGGCGCCAGCGCTCGGTCATAGAGCGCGAGCTCGTCGAGCGCGCCCGTGAAGAAGTTGTTCGTGCAGACGCA
>JAXDMI010000515.1:0-2557 GCA_034666145.1 Myxococcales bacterium
TCCTTCCAGAACGCGAGGATGGCGCTCTCGTCCCGCGGGAAGTCGAGCTCGGTCTGGACCTTGTCGAAGCGTGCGGCAGTCATCTTGGGCTTTGGCTTTTTATCAGGGCTGCGTCGTCTCTGGTACAGGATGAGGATGCTCGGGCGCTTCCGCACCGCATTCGCGCTCTTTGCGATGGGCGCGGCCGCTGCGATGGGCGCGGCCGCTGCGATGCTTGCGTTCGAGGGCCGAGCCGAGGCCCAGCCGCTGCTCGAGCGCTTCGACCCCGCAGAGCGCGGCAGTCGCTTCTTCGCCGCCGACTCGCTCGAGCTCGACGGCGATCTCCGCTTCACCACCGGCGTGGTGATGACGTACGGCAGTCGCCTCCGCACCTTCCGCCAGAGCGATGCGGCGAACGGGAACCGCGAGGACTCGCGGTTGGTCGAGAATTCTTTCTGGCTTCATCCCGGCGCGTCGCTGGTGCTCGCGCCCGGCGCACGCTTCGGGCTCGACATCCCCGTCGCGCTCCAGACCGGCACCGGCGCGACGCTCGACGGGACGTTCTATCCCGCGCCGAGCTCGCCGGCGTTCGGCGACATCCGTGGCAGCTTCGATCTGCGCCTCTGGGACGCGCGGCGTGATCACGGCGACGTCGACGGTCCCGTCGTCGCCATCGGCGTCTCCGCGTACGTCCCGACGGGCGCATCGAGCGCGTACGCGAGCGACGACTTTGCGCGCGTCGCGCTCCGGCTGGCCGGCGCATGGCAGGTCGGCGCGCTGCTCGTCGCAGCGCGTGTAGGTTACATGTACCGCAAGGACGACCTCGTCTTCGCCGGCGTGCGCCTCGGCGGCGAAGGGAACGGGGTGCTCGGCGTCGGCTACCAGCGCGGCGCTCTCGTGATCGGTCCCGAGCTCCATGGGTCGACGGTGCTGAAGACGGCGTTCGATCGTCGCAGTACGCCGCTCGAGGTGCTCGCGGGCGCGCACGTGAAGGTCGGCGAGCTCCAGCTCGGCGCGGGCGTCGGCACCGCGATCGTGACGGGCCTCGGTGCGCCCGGGTTCCGTGGCGTGCTCTCGATCGAGTGGGCGCCGAGCACGCATGTCGCGCCCGAGCACGATCGCGATCGCGATCGCGACGGCGACGGCGTGCTGGACGAGGACGACACGTGTCCCGACGTGCCGGGGCCCGCGGACGCGCCGCTCGGCGCGCGCGGTTGTCCGCCGCCGCCGCTCCAGCAAGAGCCGTCGCTCCAGCAAGAGCCGTCGTCTTCGCCTCCTCCGCCAGGGCCGTGATGCTTGCAGGCTGCAGCCAAAGGATCCGCATGTGAGGGCTACGTGATCCACATGGAGGTCACAAAAGCCCGATAAAAGCCGTGTAGGACATGTGGTATGGACCGTGCTGGACGGGAGTTGGCGCCCGCTCACTCCTCATGTCCATCCAACTCCCTCGCAACCTCAAAGAGCTCCACTTCACGGGCAGCGTGAAGGCGCTGGCTCCTGTGCGACCTGCGAATGCGCTCGGACAGGAGCGACCGAAGACCGCGAACGGCGGCCCGCTCGTCGCGCCCCCGCCGAAGCCTCGTCGCTCCGGTGACGTCTACGTCGTCGACACGCAGCCCACGCCGTACTTCGGCGGGCGACCGAGCGAGCGCGCCGAAGCCGCGAAGCCGATCAAGCTCACGACCGCGCGCGGTCAGCTCGCGTCGATGGACGAGGACCTGCTCACGGACGCGATCGATCGCGATCAGATCGACGCCGCGCTCTTCCCTGTCGCGCGACGCGCCAACGCATCGCAGCCGGCGCCGAACCTACCGGTTCCGCACTTCCGCTCCGCGGTGGAGGCGA
This sequence comes from Myxococcales bacterium, assembly GCA_034666145.1. Taxonomy (GTDB): domain Bacteria; phylum Myxococcota_A; class Polyangia; order Polyangiales; family Polyangiaceae; genus Labilithrix. Next base: position 1,825 of record JAXDMI010000515.1, read on the forward strand.
AGGCGCATCACGCCGAGCCCGTCATCGTGAAGCCACCGAAGGCCGCGGGCCTCCCGCTCGTCGTGTGGCTCGTCGCAGCGCTCGCTGCCGGCATCGTCAGCTACCAGATCGCGCCGCAAGCGGCGGCGAGCGTCTCGCAGATGGTTCGCTCGTACGAGCACGCCGAGTAGCGCGCGACTCGCGCACGAGACCGCTCAGGCGACTTCGGCCTGGAGCTCGGTGCCGAGCTTCTTCTGCACGAGCGCCATCGACGCGTTGAGCGTCGTGACCTGCGCGAGCTCCGCGTCTTCGATCTTCACCTGGTACTTGCGCTCGATCGCCGCGACGATCTCGACGCCCATCATGGAGTCGATGCCGAGGTCCTTGAACGCGACGTCGTCCGGGATCTCGTCCTTCTCGGCGATCTCCGCGATGAGGGCCCGCAGCTCTTCTTTCATGGTGTTCGAAGTCGACATAGGCGCGATCTCCCTCAAGCGCTTTGACGCGATTCGACCGCGTTGAGCAAGTCTTTGACGGTAAGGATCCCGGCGAGCGACTCGTCGGGGATGTGGATCTTGAGCTCACGCTCGAGCGAACCGATGATCTCCAACATGCCGAGCGAATCGATCCCCAGCTCTGAGATGCTCGTGGTCTCCGCCACGTTGGGGAAATCCTTCTCCGCGACCTCGGTCGCCGTCCGTTGAAAGACCTGGAGAAGCTCTGCTCGTTCCATGAAACCTCGAACTGCCTGCAT
>JAXDMI010000516.1:0-12887 GCA_034666145.1 Myxococcales bacterium
TCGTCCCGACCGGCGGCCTCGATCTCAATTCGACGTACACGGCGACCATCTCGACCGCGGCCACGGACGTCGCGGGCAACGCCCTGGCCGCTCCGTTCACGTGGACCTTCATGACCGACACGACGGCGCCGCTCGGCCCCGCGCCGGTCCTCCTCGGCGCGGCAGGCAAGTACGTGATCCTCGCCAAGTCCGGGATCACGAACGTCCCGACGTCGCACGTCACTGGCAACGTCGGGCTCAGCCCGGCTGCCGCGTCGCTGATCACGGGCTTCGTCAAGACGAAGGCCGGCACGTACTGGACCGCGCCCGAGGTCGTGGGCTTCATCTTCGCCGCCGACAACGACGCGCCGACGCCCAGCAACTTGACCACCGCGATCGGGGCCACGATGGCGGCTTATACCGACGCTGCGACGCGGCCGCCGCCGAACGTCCTGAACTACGATGCGAGCGCCCTCGGCACGACGCCCATCGCGCCCGGCCTCTACAACTTCACCGGTGACGTGACCATCCCCAACAACGTCAGCATCGTCGGCGGTCCCAACGACGTCTTCATCTTCCAGGTGAACGGCAAGATCACGATGGCCGCGAACAAGCTCATCACCCTGACCGGCGCCCGCGCGAAGAACATCTTCTGGCAGGTCACCGGCGCCATCGACATCGGACAGGGCGCGCACTTCGAGGGAATCATCCTGGCGAAGACGAACATCAACCTGCAGGCCGGCGCCTCGATCACCGGCCGGCTCCAGGCGCAGACCGCGGTGACCATCGCGAGCAGCACCGTTACCGCGCCGGCACCGTGACAGGCAGCCCGTAACGACGACACCACGGCGGCGGCGCTGGCCCTTGAAAACGGCCTGCGCCGCCGTGCCGTTTCCGGCACTCTCAGCCGCTCACGCTCACTTCGATCGGGCGTCTTTGCCGACGAGCCCGTACTCGTGGAGCCGGTACTGGATGGTGCGAACGCTGATGTCGAGGAGCTCGGCCGCCTTCGTCGTCGAACCCTCGGTCGCCTCGAGCGTGGCGAGGATCGCCCAGCGCTCGATCTCCGCCATCGTCGCGCCGGGCACGCGCACCGCTCCGCGCATGGGCTGCGCCGCCTCGAACGGCAGGTCATCGGCCTCGATCTTCGATCCCTCGCACAGCACGACGGCGCGCTCGATCGCGTTCTCGAGCTCGCGCACGTTCCCGGGCCAGCGATGCGCGAGGATCTTGTCTCGTGCGTCCTCGCTGAGCTCCTCGACGGGCTTGGCGTTGTCCTCGGCGAAGCGACGCAAGAAGGCGTTGGCGAGCACCAGCACGTCGCTGCCGCGCAGGCGCACCGGCGGCATCTCGAGGCGTACGACGTTGAGCCGATAATAGAGGTCCTCGCGGAAGCGTCCCTCGCGCACCTCGGCGGTGAGGTCACGATTGGTGGCGGCGATGACGCGCACGTCGACGGCGATGGTCTCGTTGCCGCCCACGCGCTCGAGGTTGCGCTCCTGGAGGACGCGCAGCAGCTTCGTCTGGACGAGCGGGGAGATGTCGCCGATTTCGTCGAGGAAGAGCGTGCCGCCCATCGCTTGCTCGAACTTGCCGATACGACGCTTGTCGGCGCCTGTGAACGAGCCGCGCTCGTGGCCGAACATCTCGCTCTCGAGCAGCGTCTCGGGAATGGCTGCACAATGCAACGATACGAACGGCGCCTTGGCGCGCGGGCTCAGCGCATGAATGGCACGCGCCAGCTCGCCCTTGCCGGTGCCGCTCTCACCGGTGATGAGCACGGTCGCGCGCGATGCCGCGACCTGACGCGCGACGCGATAGACCTTCTGCATCGCGGGGCTCGAGCCGATGAGGCCCTGGAGGCCTTCGGCGTCGCGCTCGCGCAGCTGGCGGCGGAGGTTCTCGGCCTCGACGCGGAGGGCGTGACGCTCGCGCGCGCGCTCGATCGCGACGAGCAGCGCCTCGATCTCGATGGGCTTGGTGAGATAGTCGGATGCCCCGGCGCGCATCGCGGCGACCGCCGAGGAGACGTCGCCGAACGCCGTGGCCACGATGACCGGCAGGTCGCGATCCAACTCTCGAAGCTTGGCGAGCAGCGTCATGCCGTCCATCTCGGGCATCTTGAGATCCGTGACCACCACCTCCGGCGAGGTCTCGGCCACGAGCGCGAGCGCCTCCTTGCCGTCCTTCGCCGTGTCGACGATGTAACCCGACTGGCGCAGGAGCTTCTCGAGACCGCTCCGCGCGCTCGCCTCGTCGTCCACCACCAAGACGCGAATCTGGTTCATGGTCATTCCTCCTCGGGGCTCCCGCTGTCCTCGCCGATCGGCACCGTGAAGCGAAAGCGGGTGCGTCCCGGCTTGCTCTCGAAGTCCACCGTGCCGCCGTGGTCGGTGACGATCCGATGCGTGATGGCGAGCCCGAGGCCGGTGCCCGTCGGCTTGGTCGAGAAGAACGCGTCGAACACCGGCGCATCGGGGCTGGACACACCAGGGCCGTCGTCCTCGACCTCGACCTGCACGTAATGCGGCTTGCGACGTGCGCGAATGACGATGTTGCCGGTGCCCGACGGCGACAGCGCGTCGACGGCGTTCTGAACGACGTTCAGCAGCACCTGTTCGAGCTTGCCGGCATCGGCCACCACCTCGAGGTCTTGCGGCGGCGTATCGGTGGTGATGCTGATGCCGAGCGCCTTCGCAGGCCCGTCGGTGAGCTCGAGGACACGGGAGATCAACGTCTGCACCGCGACGCGATGCTTCGTGAGCGCGCTTGGACGAGCGAAGTCGAGGAACTCCGCCACGAGGCGAGCGAGCCGTTTGATCTCGTCGGCGACGACGCCGGCTGCCTCGAGCATCTCGCCGTCGGGATGCTTCTTCGCAAGTGCCCGCTGCAGGAACGCCACGTGGAGCTGCGCGCCGTTGAGTGGATTGCGGATCTCGTGCGCGAGACCGGCGGCGAGCGTTCCGAGGGCGGCCAGCTTCTGATGTCGCTGCTGCTGCTCGGAGGCGGCGCGCGCGTCGGTGACGTCGGAGCCCACGGCGAAGAGGACGATGTCGCCGATGACCTCGCTGGCAATGCGCGAAAAGTGCCAGCGGACCTCGCGCAGCTTGCCGGAGCGGGTCTTGATGATCGCGTCCTCGTCCAAGGCACGCGGCGGCCCGGACAGCAGCGCCTCGACGAGCGCGCCGTCCTTGGCGCGCGCATTCTCGGGAACGAGCACGTCCACGAACGAGGCCCCGAAGACGTCCTCGAGCGCGTGGCCGGTGAGCGTCTGCGCGGCGCGGTTGAAGAGGCGGATCGCGCCGGTTCCATCGAGCCCGACGATGAGGCTCGGCGTGACGTCGATCGCGGTCACATAGAGCCGGAGCGCGCCCGCGAGATCGGTGCGCAGGCTCTGCGCCTCGAGCTCGTCGCGTCGTCGCGCGTGCTCGGCGAGGTCCTCGCGATAGCTCTCGACCATGATCGCGAGCTCCATGTCGAGGAGGCGTGTGAGCGCCCGGCGCGTCGTGGCCGATTCGCTGCCTAGCTCGCGCTCGGCGACCTCCTCGAAGGCGACGCGGATGAGCGCCATCGCGGTGAACATGTAGCGTTGCGGCAGCCCGACCCGGACGTGCATGCGGCCGATGGCGAGCGTCTGCTCGCGATAGGCCTCGTCGTAGACGCCCGAGAGGAGGCGATCCATCCAGCGGACCATGGAGCGTTGCAGCCGCTCGATCTGCTCCTCGCCGCTGAAGACGTCGTGCGCCTCTTCGTGCTCGCGAATGCGCTCGTAGAACTCGCGAGCGATGCGTACGAAGTGCGGCGCAGCGACCGGACGAAACGCCAGGAGCGCGCGCCCGTCCTCGCCGGTGAACCGGACGTAGCGCTTCAGCTCGTCGAATCTCGTTTCGGTCATGGCGGGCTCACGCGCAAACGGCGCGCCCTCGCGCAAGCCTTGCATCTCACGGCACCCTCGCGGCGCCTAGCGGGGCGGAGAGGTGCACGAGGAGCGCCGCGTAATCGACCGGCTTCGTGAGGAGCAGGACCGGCGCACCGCTCCATGCGGCCGTGCTCTCGAGCGCGTGCGGATGGGCCGTGAGGAAGAGAATGGCCGTTCCGGGCCGCCGCGATCGCGCATAACGAGCGACCGCGAGCCCGTCCGCGTGCGGGAGATGAAGCTCGCTGATCACCGCGTCGGGGAGCGGATCGCGGGTCAGACGTGCGATGGCCGACGCGCCGTCGTTCGCGACCTCCGTCTCGTAGCCGTCGCCGCGCAACATTCGCGCGAGCAGGCTGGCGCTACGCGCGTCGTCATCGACGATCAGGACCAGCACGAGCGATCGCCCTACAAGACGCGTGCCGTCTCGCCAGGGTGCCGCACCACCGCTCGGCGGCCCGTGTCTTGCTCGACCGCTCGCGATGACATCCGCACCCACCGTCTACGTCGTTGCGTTCGACAGCACGCCTTGCGCGGCCCGCGCTCTCGACCTCGCCTCGACGCTCGGAGCGGCTCTCGGCGAGGGCGCCGAGCTCCACATCGTCCATGTGCTCCCAGCCGCGCCTCCGCCGTCGTTGATGGGCGTGGGCGTCGTGGTGAACCCTGGAGAGCTCCTTGCTGCGGGTCGCGTCGTGCTCGACGGCGCATGCGCTGCCGCCGCGACCCACTTCAAGGGAACGATCGCCGGTCATCTCGCGTCCGGGGAGCCGTGGCGCGAGATCGTGCAGGCCGCCTCGACGCTCGGCGCCGACCTCGTCGTGGTCGGCACAGCCGATCGGACCGGCCTCGCGCGCATCGCGCTCGGCTCGGTCGCAGACAACGTCGTGCGTCATGCGGGCTGTCCGGTGCTCGTCGTGCGTCTCAAGGATCACCACACGCAGGCGGAGCCCGGCATCGAGCCGCCGTGCGCGGACTGCGTCGCCACGCAGGCGAAGACGCTGCGCAAGCAGCTCTGGTGCGATCGTCACGCGGCGCATCATCCGCAAGGACGCCTGCACTACGAGCTGCCGCCGACGTTTGCCCTCGGGTCGATGAACTTCCGACCCTGACCGGAGAGCTTGGCTAGGATCGCCGCATGTCGGCGGTGGCGCACCTGATCGTGACGCATCTGCTGTCGATCGTCGCCTTCCTGATGGCGGCGATCCTGCTCGCGCGAGCCTCCCAGCAGCGGCGTCAGACCAGCAGCACGGTCGCGTGGCTGCTGGCGATCGTGCTCATTCCCTACGTCGGCGTGCCGTTCTATCTCGTCTTCGGTGGACGCAAGGTGAAGCGGCGCGCGGCGGCGACCGTCGGAGCATCGGACGCGGTCGCGTCGAGCGACGCCCGGAGGAGCAGCGGCAAAGGCGAGGACGCGAGCGCGGCGGAGCGGCTCGGGCGCATGCTGCGCGCGTCGGGCGGAATGGCCGCGACGGAGGGCAATCGCATCGAGCTCCTCGGCGACGGCGAGGCGGCGTTCGCGGCGGTCATGGCGGCGATCTCCGGCGCCGAGCGCTCGGTGCGGATCTCGACGCTCGTCTTCGCGGGCGACGAGATCGGCGAGGCGGTGACCATCGCGCTCGAGGCGAAGGCTCGCGCCGGCGTCGAGGTACGCGTGCTCGTCGACGGGCTCTTCAAGTTTCGCTCGCGCCGGCGGCAGATCGCTCGCCTCCGCGCGGCCGGCGCGCAGGTGACCTGGTTCATGCGTCTCTGGACACTCCCCACGCGCGGCAGCATGAACCTGCGCCTCCATCGCAAGGAGGTGCTCGTCGACGATCGCGTCGCCATCGTCGGAGGGACGAACTTCGCGCGTGAGTACATGGGCCCGACGCCGCTCGCGGGGCGCTGGCGCGACCTCTCGATGACCATCACGGGCCCGGCCGTCGCGGACATCGCGAGCCTGTTCCGGGCCGACTGGGAGTTCGCGTCGGGACGGAAGCTCGACCCGGCGCCGCACGTCATCGACGCGGCCGTTGCGGGCGGCGCATCGATCCAGGTGGTCGGCAGCGGACCGGACTCGGAGAACGACCTCGTCTACGACGCGTTCCTGTGCGCGATCTTCGAGGCGAAGCGGCGGATCTGGATCGCCACCCCGTACTTCGTCCCCGATGAGGCGCTCGTCCATGCGCTCGTGCTCGCCATCCGGCGCGGCGTTGCCGTGCAGATCCTCGTTCCCTTGCGATCGAATCACCGCACCGCCGATCTCGCCGGCGCCGCCTATCTGCGTGAGCTGCGGGACGCGGGCGGGGTGATCCGCTGCTACGAGCCGGGGATGATGCATGCCAAGATCCTGCTCGTCGACGACGACGTCGGCTTCCTCGGCAGTGCCAACATGGATCGGCGGAGCTTCTTCCTCGACTACGAGATCGCGCTGCTGGTCGCCGACCGCGAGGAGGTCGCGCGCATGGAAGCCTGGTTTTTCCCGCTCCTCGAGCGCTCGGTCGACCTGCCGGCGGCGGGTCGCCTGCGCGCGCTCATCGAGCCGTTCGCGCGCCTGCTCGCTCCGCTCGAGTGAGCGATCGCACGCCGGGCCCGGCTCACTTCTGCGGCTCCACCTTGTCGAGCAGCACGCTCGTGCGGCCGAGGAGGAGGGCCGTCTCACCGAGCTGCGCCAGCACGCGCGCGAACGTCGCGTCGGTCCTGGCCGGGAGCCGCTCGCGTCCTCGGTGGTCGAGCGCGATGACGCGCGCGGCCCGAAGGAGGCGCCCCTCCAGCTCGTCGAGATCGACCGGCTTGCACTGGTGGTCGTCGGCGCCAGCCGTCATTCCGGCAAGGAGATGGTCGCGATCGCTGTAAGCGGTCAGGATGATGAAGTAGGTGTAGGGTGCATTCTTATCGGTGCTGCGCGCGCGACGGCACAGCTCGTCTCCCGTCATGCCCGGCATCTGCCAGTCGCTGATGACGACGTCCGGTCGGCGCGCGGCGATGGCGAGGAGGGCGTCCTCACCGCTCGCGGCGACTCTCCATTCGTGACCGAGCGAACGCAAGGCGAGAGCGAGACCGTCGCGCGAGGTGCGCTCGTCGTCGACGACGAGGATGTCGAGCGGACGGCCGAGCGCGAGGTGAGCCGGCGTCGGCTGGGAGGCGACCGAATGCATCGACATGAGCTGCGGCGCTGCAAGCGAGAGGCCTGGCCGCAGGAGCGCTCCCTTACCGAAAATGCGCGGTGCCGGCACGTGCACCAAATGCGCCGGACCGCAGGACGTGCGGCGGCACACGATGGAAGGGCTACGTTTCCAGGCGTTTCGTCGCGCTCGGGCTCACGGGCGTCGCTGGTCGCGTGCTTGCACGAACGACGAGCGTGAAGCATCCCATTCTGCGTCTCGACATCCTCGCGGCAGACGGCACCGTCTCCACCGACCACGTCGTCTTCTGCCGGATGCAGGATCAGTCGGTGCGCGTCGAGGAGTGTTGCCGCTGCGCCCGGTGTACCTCCATCGACGAAGGCATCACACCGGTGGTGAGCTGCACGCTTCCGAACGAGCCGCTCGAGCCCGCCGACGATCCCGACGGCGAACGCATCGAGGTCGGAAGCATGCTGTCCGAAGGGACCGTGGTCCTCTCCGAAGCGGTCTCGATCGGCCGAGCGCTCGAGGTGATGCGCGACCGCGATCGCCGGTCCGTCGCCATCGTCGATGCGCGACATTGCATGGTCGGTCTCGTGCACGAGGCCCGTTTCGCGACGCGCATCCCGCGCGCCGAGCGCGGTGAGGTGCGCGCGGCGATGACCTCTCCGATCGCCATCGACGAGCGGACGCCCGTGCGGACGGCGCTGAAGCTGCTCGCCGCGCATCACCTACGCGAGGCGACCGTGGTCTCGAAGCGACGCGTACCGGTCGGCATGTTCCGGGACGTCGACGGGCTCCGCTGGCTAGCCGCTGCGCGACGTGGCGCGACGCCGTCGACGTAGTTACTGGCAGGGCGGAGTGTTGCCCACGCAGCTTCCGGCGTCGCAGCAGACGCCTCCCGCGCAGCTACCGGCACCGGTGCAGCCCACGCCGCACGTCGCGCCCCCGCAGCTCACGCGCCCACACGAGAGGATTCCGGCGCAGCTGATGGTGGTGAATGTCGACAAGCTGTCGACGTTCGAGGCGCACGCGTTGGGACCGGCGCAGTCGACGGCGCAGGCGTTGCCGGAGCACGTGATGGGCTGCTTGCACGTCGCCATCTCGGTGCAGTGGATCTCGCAGTCGGCCGCGGTGCAGCCGATCGGACCCTTGCACGTGGTCGCACCGGTGCAGCCGATCTTGCATTTGCTCCCGCCGCACGAGATGCGCTTGGCGCACGAATCGGCGCCGATGCAGTCGACGTTGCACGCCGTCGATTGCGAACAATCGACGGTCGAGCCGCAGGCACGCGCCCCGACGCAGCTCACCGCGCACGGAATGCCCGCCGGACACGCGATCGCGCCCGGGCACGTATCGGCCGCGGTGCACGTGATGGTGCACGTGCCGCTCGGGGTGCACGTGCCGATGCCGGCATCGGCGCACAGCGCGGGGCAGACCGCGGCGGCGTCGAGACCGGGCTTCGCGTCGCCTGCGTCGCCCGCGTCGCCCGCGTCGGGGGTCATCGCGTCGGAGGAGAGATCGCCGTCGCCGCGGGCATCGGCCGTGGCGTCGAGATCGCTCGCGCCCGTGTCTCCGACGCCGAACGTCACGTCGGGGAATGAGCATGCAACCCCGAGAAATACGGCACTTCCTGCGATGAGAGCGAGGAACGGCCAGCGGCTCCTGACGAGCCGCAAGCGGGCGTGACGAGGCGGCATCATTTGCAGGCCGGGGGCATACCGAGGCAGGTTCCGGCATCGCAGCAGACGCCCGCCTTGCAGGTGCGAGCGCCGGTGCACGTGACGTTGCACGAGGTCCCCGTGCAAGCGATGGGCGCGGTACACGAGTCGGCGGACGGACACTGGATCGCGCACGTCGACGCATCGCACGCGATCGGTGCCGTGCACGAGCCGTCACCGATGCAACCGATGGTGCAGCTCGACCCGCTGCAGCCGATGGCGCCGGTGCACGAGCCCGCTCCCGCGCAGTCGATGGCGCAGGACGTCGCGTGCCCGCAGTCGATGGCCGCCGTGCACGATCCGCCGGCACACGACACCTTGCAGGGGACGCCCGGCGGACACGTGACGGCAGCCGTACACGCGCCCGCCACCGTGCAATCGATTCCGCACGTCCCGCCCGGATTGCACGTGCCGATGCCGGCATCGGCGCAGACCGCAGCGCACAGCGCGGCAGCGTCGGTGCCGTTGGCGTCACCCGCGTCCGCATCACCGGCGTCTGCGTCGTTCGGGGCTCCGGCGTCGGCCGCGTCCGGGAAGGTCCCCGCCTCCGGCAGCGCCGCGCCTGCTTCGGCGGTGGTCCCCGCGTCTTCGTCGGGAACGAGTGTGCCGTCGACCGCAAGCCCGCAGCCGAACGCGACGAGCGGCACGATGACCAGGAGCACCCGCAGTCGCAGGCGACCAACCGCACGTCGAGTCAGCAAGTCACTGACGGTAGGCCTCGCGCGAGCGAACACAACAGCGCTGCTCGTGATTCGACCTTCCGCGCCGCGCGATCGATCACGCCTGCGACAATGACGACGCGCGCTCTCCGTCATTGCGCAGATTCTGCAGCTTCACGCACGGCCTGCGCAGCTGCGGTCTCCGCCACGAGCTTCCGCTTCAGATGCAGATCACGTGCGACGGCCACGAGGAAGAGCACGAACGAGAGCGTGCCGACGCCCTGGCCGACCGACAGCGCGAGGAGCACGGGCCACACCGTCGGGTCGAACAGCGACCACACCATCAGCGGCAGCGCCACGAGCGCGAGCACGCAGGCGATGCGGAGGAGGCGCTCGTTGGTCGGGAAGCGTAAACGAAGCTTCATTTGCGTGCTCCTCCGTCGAGCTCGAGCTCTTTTCCGAGCTTCGTCATGGGATGCGCGAAGCCGTGGCAACCGACGCTCGCACACGACAATTTTCCGCTCTTCACCGACTCGAGCGACGACGCGTGATCGGGGACGGCGAGCCACTGGGGCGCCGTCGCGGTGTGGCAATGCATGCAGTTTGCATTCGGTAGCGGCGCCAGGATGCGGATGCTCGGCTTCGACTCCTCGAGCGGCATCTTTCGATATTCGGTGAGGTACAGATAGACGTGCCGCATGCCCCCCATCTTGGTGAGCACGTAGCCGTACATCCCGTAGTCCTTGTGGCACGTGTAGCAATTGTTCTGGCCGAAGTACTCGTTGCGCGCGTGGACGGCGGCGAGCGAGAGGCTCTTGGGATCGCCCGAGTCCTCGGCATGCGGGATCATCACGTGGCACGAGCCGCAGAACGTGCGGGACTGCGTGGCCTCGAAGCCGGCGATGTTGGCGGTGCCCGCCGTGACGATGGGGAAGACGCCGAGGCCCAGGAGGAGCCAGACCCTCGTGGTGGTCGTCGCCGTCACTTGGCGTCGGCGCAGTAGGTGCACGAGGAGGATGGCCGCGGCGATCGCCGCGCTCGCTACCGACACCCAGCCCATCGCATCCAAATCGTGTCCCGACGTCATTCGCTCGCTCCACCGAGCAAGATCACGGCCGTCGCCGGCAGCGCAGCACTTGCGCTGGTGGTGGTCGTCGTCTTGTTGCCTGCCAGCGCCAACGCCGAGCCACTGCGACTTCGAGGCGATGCCTACGCCGAGACGAGCTCGCCGGTGGGGCTCGTCGTGCTGCACGGCGAAGATCGGCTGAAGCCCGGCGTCGACGCCGAGACCGTGACGTGGCTCGGCGTCAGGGACACGTCGGGTCCCGCCGGCGACGTGCTCACGCTCTCGGTTCGACTGCGCGACGTCAGCACCGGCTCCGAGGTCCGCGCGGGACGCTTGCTCGTGTCGATGGGCGCTGTGCGTCCCATCCACATCGACGGTGCGCGAGGGCTCGTGCGCGTGTTCGGCGGCACCACCGTCGAGGCGTTCGGCGGCTTTCCCGTGGCGCGCCGCTTCGAATACGACACCTTCGACTGGGCGACGGGCGGGCGGATCGGGCAGTCGATCGGCGACGTCTTCGCGGTCGGCGCCTCGTACCTGCAGCGTCGGAGCGACGGTCGTCCCGCCGACGAGGAGGCGGGCGCCGACCTCATGTTCACGCCGAAGCCGTGGCTCAGCGCGGTCGGTCGCGCTGCGTACGACCTCGACTCGCGCGGGCTCACCGACGTGCTCGCGTCTGTAGGCGCGCACGACAAGGACGTGCGGGGCGAGCTCTTCACGACCTATCGCTCGCCCGGTCGCATGCTCCCGAGCACGTCGCTGTTCTCGGTGCTCGGCGACTTCTCGTCGACCAACGTCGGCGGCACCGGCCGATGGCGGGCCTTTCCGCGTCTCGAGCTGGTGGCGACGGGGAGCGCGCAGGTGCAGGCCTCCGACGTCGGCGGGCAGGGCCTCGGCCGCGCCACGCTCGCGCTCGACGACGACTGGGACGGCACTCTCGGCGTCGAGGGTCGTCGCGTCGAGGTCGGTCATGCGCGATGGTCGGGCGCCCGCTTCATCGCCGGCGTGCCCGTCTCGCGCCGCGTGCGTGTCTCCACCGAGCTCGAGCTCGTCGTGCCCGATCACCCCGGCACGCGACCATGGCTCTGGCCGTGGGCGCTCGCCGCAGTCTCGTACAAGATCGGCAAGGCCTGGGACGTCGCTGCCGGCGTCGAGGCATCCTCCGGACCCGAGGACCGCAGCACCCTCGCCGGGCTCGCGCGGGTCTCGTTCGCCTTCGATCGGCTGGAGCGATGAAGGCGCCGATCACGATGACGATGACGCGCTGGCTCACGCTGCTCGTGCTCGGGTCCTTGCTCGCGGCATGCGCGGGGATCCTCGGGATCAAGCCGCGCGATCCGCAGCATCCGTTCGAGCATCGCGCGCACTCGATCGCCGGCGTTGCGTGCGTGGAGTGTCACGCGGGCATGTCCCACGCGGGCGAGACCGGGCCGCTGCATCTGCCCGACGCCGCGAAGTGCGTGAGCTGCCACACCAAGCCTCATGACACGCACGCCTGCGAGGGCTGCCACGGCGCGACCCACACGCGCGACGAGGCGACGCTCGCCCGCGAGCACCTCAAGTTCACGCACGAGAAGCATCTCCCGGCGGTCGGCGGACAGTGCGTCGGCTGCCACGGCGCGGCGGGCAAGGTCGATCAGCCGTCGCTCCGCCCGAAGATGGCCGAGTGCTTCACATGTCACCAGCACAAGGACCAATGGCAAGCGCGCGACTGCGAGGGCTGTCACGTCGACCTGCCGAGCGAGCACGTCACGCCCTCGAGCCACGTCGTCCACGAAGGCGATTTCATGCGCGAGCACGGCGTACGTGCGGCGGCCTCGCGACAGCTCTGCGCGACGTGCCACGCGGAGTCCCAGTGCGCGGGCTGTCACGGCATGACGACGGCGGCGCTGCCCTGGAAGCTCGAATTCGATCGACCCTCGCTGTCCGGACTGCACCGCGCGGGCTTCAAGCAGCGGCACAACGACGAGGCGCGCGCCAACCCCGGCCTCTGCACGACATGCCACGGCGACGGGAAATTCTGCGCCGACTGCCATGCGCTGAAGCACGTGGGCGGGGGGGCGCTCGGAGCGTTCAGCAGCCCGCACCCGCAGGGCTGGGTGAAGGCGCGCGGCGGCGAGCACGGGCGCGAGGCGCGGCTCGACCCGAGCTCGTGCGCGAGCTGTCACGGCGGTCGAGGCGAGGCGCTGTGCGTCGGCTGTCACAGCGTTGGCGGCCCCGGCGGCAATCCTCACGGGCGCGGCTTCGTGAGCGCGCTCGACAAGCTGCGTGATTCACCGTGCCGGGAGTGTCACGCGCGATGAGCCGCCGGACCAAGCTGTACGCGACGCTGACGGCGCTCGTGGTCGCGCTGCTGCTCGCCGGCGGCCTCGCCTTGATCCTGCATCGGACCGCGCCGGTGACGCCCACCGAGGCGGTGCCGCCGCAATGGCAGACCGCGCGCAAGTC
>JAXDMI010000517.1:0-3088 GCA_034666145.1 Myxococcales bacterium
CGAGCCCATCCGCGCCGGCGACGACAAGATCGCCTCGCGCAAGCTGGGCGTGAACGAGGACATTCGCTCGATCAACGTCACCAGCACGGCCTTCACCGACGGCGGCACGCTACCCGTCGCGTTCACCGCCGACGGCGCCGGCGTCGCTCCGCCCATCGCATGGAGCAACGTGCCCGAGAGCGCTCGATCGCTCGTACTCATCGCCGAGGATCCCGACGCGCCCATACCCAAGCCGTTCGTGCACTGGCTCGTCTACAGCTTGCCCGTCACCACGAGCTCGATCGCGACCTCGCCGGCCGGCGGACGCGAAGGCAAGAACAGCACGCTGAAGACCGGCTACACGCCGGCCGCGCCGCCCGCCGGACACGGGCTGCACCACTACCACTTCCAGGTGTTCGCTCTCGATACGGTGCTCGAGCTCGGCGAAGGCGCCGGGCGCAGCGCGCTCCTCGAAGCGATGCGCAATCACGTCATCGCATGGGGCGAGATCGTCGCGACCTACGAGCGCAGCTGACGCAACGACGCGCGCGCGTGCTTCACGGGTCGCGCGCGCAGCGGCCGCCGAGCGAGCGATACGTTCGCTTCACCGGGTAGCTCGTATACGTCTCGATCTCGACCTCGCTCTGGCTGTTCGACAGACCGAGGCTGTTGTCCCACGCGCCGCCGCGCACCGAGCGCGAGCCACCCGCGTACAGCGGATGCGGAAAATCCGGGATCGTGCTGCTCATCGCATTGGGATCGAAGCCGTCGAGCGCGGGATAGCTCACGTTCGCGCAGTCGTTGCACTGGCCCGGCGCGATCGGACCTTCGTCCATCGTCCACTCGTACATCCCGCCGGCCATGTCGGCGTGGCCCCACTTGCCGTTGCCCTTCGCGCGAAGGCCGACCCGCGCGACGTGCGAGGCGTTGTCGCGCGTCGTGCGGAACGGGCCGCCGTAGGCGTGGACGTAGTTCTTGGGGAAGTCGTTCACGCCGAGCGTTGGGTCGTAGAGCGACGCGGTCATGAACGGCGTGCCCGGGATGAGCGTCGGCACCATCGACAGATCGTTGCGAGCCGCGATGTGGATGAGGTCCTTCGCGTCCATGCTCCCCCACGGGAACTCTCGCTGATCGGCGCCGCCTTGCGCGGCGAAGCTCCACTCCGCGTCGGTCGGCAATCGGCCGCCGTCCCAGATACAGAACGCCATGAGCACGTGCCACGGCACGCAGTTGATCGCCTTCGAGTCGAGCGCCGACTTGGTGTTCTCCGCGAGGATGGCCGGGTTCTTCTGGTTCGCTTGCTTGATCTTCGACTCGAGGTCCGACGTCCACCACGTCAGCGTGCCGAAATCGTCGATGTTGCCGCCCTCGACGCATCCTTGGGCGCCGAGCATCGCGTCGACCTCGGAGCGATTCGTCGGCAAGACGGCGTTCCACTCCGAACGCCAGCCGCTGTTCGCGACCTTGGGATGCGCGCCGTCGCCGACCTTCGGCGCTGCACCGCGCAGGTTGCCGTTCGTCGCTTCGACGTACGCGCGAAAGCGTCCGGCCGTCACCTCGTACGCATCGAGGAGGAACGGGCTGACCTTCGCGGGATACGCCGCATCGTTGAAGCGATTGAACGAGCCGCCCGGAACGGCCACCGTCTGACAGCAATCGTTCGTGCCCGGCGCGCTCTCGTTGCCCGCGACGCCACCGCACGTGCTGTTCGCGCCGTCACCGCCGGTGCAGCTCTTCGTCGCGACGCATGCCTTCTGTCCGCCGCCGACGGCCAGGCACTTGCCGCCGTTGCCTCCCGCGCTCGCCGCGCATTCGCCGTCGGACTTGCACGTCTTCGTCACGAGCGCAGGCGCGACCTCGGGCAAGCCAGGCGCATCGGGGCTGTCGCCGGCATCACCGCCGTCGACGGCAGGATCACCACCGCACGCATTCAGCGAGGCGATGGGAACGATGGCAAGCACACCGACAAGAGCCGATGCGGCAAGCACGCGTCGACGAGCGAGCACGCCTCAGCTTAGCAAGCCAGGCGCCCGACGCACGGTCTACGACGCCGCTGCGGAACGGGCCTTGCGTAAGAGGAATGACGAAACCAATCCGAGGCCAATCATGCAAGATCCCAAGCCCGTCACGCGCACCACAGCCACACCTGAAGCTCGACCGGCCGGCGTGCCCCAGTCGGCCGCAGAGACAAGCCAGACCGCTGGCACCGGCATGGGCGCAGCATCGGGCGCTGCCGCAGGTGCCGCGATCGGCGCCTTCGCAGGTCCCCCAGGAATGATCGCGGGCGCGATCATCGGCGCAGCCGCAGGCGCCGCGACCGGCGCTGCGCTCACCGCCGATCACGACGCCGAAGACGAGGACAAGAAGCTCGACGAGGAGATCGGCGTCAGCGGCGGCGACCTCGGCGCGGCCTCTCCGAACGCGCCTCCCGCCGTACGCGGCACGTACTCCGGAACCTCGGCCGGGGCCGGCACCGTCAGCGAGACCGACGACGCGCCCGACGAAGGCCCCATCCCCCACGGCGAGTAGACGCGAACGCGAGAATCACTTCGCGCGGGTGCGGGGCGCACTATCCTGAACGCGACGGATGACGCTCAGCACCGACATCGCCCAGGCGATCCTGGACGGCTTCGACAAGCACTACTCGATCTTCCGCGAGACCAGCTTCAAGGCGAAGGATCGCTTCGAGCGCGGCGATTGGCCCGCCGTTCGCGAAGCCCAGCGTGAGCGCATCGGCATGTACGACCAGCGCGTCGCCGAAGGCGTCGAGGCGGTCATGTCGCGCTTCCCCGATGCCGGCCGCGAGGAGGCGCTCTGGAAGCGCATCAAGGTCGAATACATCGCGCTCCTCTACGAGGTCGAGCACAAGCAACCCGAATGCGCCGAGACGTTCTTCAACTCCGTCGCACGGCGGCTCCTCGATCGTCGCTACTACAACAACCAGTTCATCTTCGATCGCGCGGTCATCTCCACCGAGCACCTCGACGGCGACGAGCCCGCCTACCGCAGCTACTACCCCGAGGGCACCGATCTCACCGATTCGTTCCGCGCGATCCTCCTCAGCTTCGGTCTGCGGAGCGAGTTCCGGGATCTGCCGCGCGACCTCGAG
>JAXDMI010000518.1:0-9969 GCA_034666145.1 Myxococcales bacterium
GTGTCGAACATCGGCGGCGTCGCGCGGATGTCGTACATCATCAACCGCGAGCGTGCGCGCGCCGGTCGCGTCCTCCATCTCGACTCCGGCGACTGCTTCCAGGGCGCGCCGATCTTCAACTTCTTCGCCGGCGAGCCCGAGGTCCGCTCGATGAGCGCGCTCGGCGTCGATGCCCAGGTCCTCGGCAACCACGAGTTCGACCGCGGCGCGCAGAACGTCGCGACGCAGTACCAGCGCTGGTCGAACTTCCCGCTCCTCGCCGCGAACTACAAGTTCGACCAGACCACGCAGGACATCCCGAATTTCGGCCGCATCGGCACCGTCGCTCGGGCGTTCACGGTGCTCAACACCGGCGGTTTGAAGGTCGCCGTCATCGGGATGGGCAACCTCTCCAGCCTCACGTCGATCTTCGATCAGCCGAACAAGAGCGGCCTCACGCCGCTCAACACGGTCGAGGTCGCGCAGACATACATCGATCTGCTGCGTCCCTACGTCGACCTCGTCGTCATGGTCACGCACCTCGGGCTCGAGGTCGACCAGCGCATGGTCCGCAGCACGACCGGCATCGACGCGGTGCTCGGCGGCCACAACCACATCGTCATCAACCCGCCGCAGGAGATCCGCGACTGCTCCGCGGACCCGAGCAACCCGGGCTACGTGTGGGCCATCGATCCCAACGCGAACATCGACGTCGATTCGATCCCGCCCGACGGTCCGGATCGCGATCCGAAGAACCATCCCTTCGCGATCAAGCGCGCGTGCCACTCGCGCAAGGTGATCATCGCGCACTCGGGCGCGTTCGCGAAGTACGTCGGCCGCCTCGATCTCGTCCTCAGCAACGACCCCGCGCTCGCCTCGCCCGACGGCGACCCGTCGCACTACGATCCGGTGAACGGCTTCGAGATCCAGTCGAGCCGTTACAACGCCTTCCCGATCGACGACACCGTCCCGGAGGATCCGGTCATCGTCGACATGCTGCAGCCCTATCGGCGCTCGCTCGACCTCGCAGCCGACCTCGACATCCTCATCGGCTTCAGCCCCAGCGGCTCGAAGCGCTTCGCGACCACCGGTGGCGACTCGCCGCTCGGCAACGTCGTCGGCAACGCCATCTGGCTGCGCCTCGGCATCCAGACCGACTTCTCGCTCACGAACTCGACCGGCATCCGCACCGACCTGAACCCCGGCCCCGTGACCGTCGAGCAGATGTTCAACATCTTCCCGTTCGACAACTCGATCACGAAGATGCAGCTCTCCGGCCTCGAGGTGCAGGAGATGTTCGACTTCTCGGCGCGTCGCACCGCCGGCCGCGGCTGCGCCTCGCAGATCCAGATCGCCGGCGCGCGCGTCCGTCTCAACTGCTCCGGCTGCGACCGCATCAACATCGGCTGCCAGACCGACGCCGACTGCACGAACGCGACGCCGCGGCGTGACCGTTGCGACGGCGCCACCAAGCGCTGCGTGGTGAACTGCACGTCGGACGACCAGTGCACGCAGAGCATCGGCGGTACGTGCGACCCGGTCACCGCGACCTGTGTCGTCAACGCGTGCGCCGAGCAGGTCTACATCGGCCACGGCACCGTGCGCTGCGTCGACGACAAGGCCTGCAATCCGCCGGGGGTCGACGGTCCCGGCCTCCCCGGCATCTGCGACAAGACGGGCGGCAAGGCGGACGGCCTCTGCCTCTCGCTCATCAGCCCGACCAACCTCTACGAGCTCGCGACGAGCAACTACCTCGCCGGCGGCGGCTCCGGGTTCCGCGTCCTCCAGCGAAACACGACGCAGTTCGACACCAAGGTCCAGCAGCGCGACGCGCTCATCGACTACATGCGCCAGGGCAAGCCCTGCGGCTACGACCCCGCCACCAACCTCACGCCCGACGGCCTGAAGAACTGCGGTGTCGACGGCGACTGCGGCGATCCCAACTTCGTGTGCTCGTGCCCCGGTCACGTCGCGGAAGGCGGAACGCCGCTGACCTGCACGTCCGTCGGAACGTGCGAGAGCGGCGCAGGACGATGCGTTCGCAAGGACTGCCGCGATCAGGTCGCCGACTTCCACTTCAAGCGCTGCGCCGGCGCGCCGGATCAGCCCGCCTGCCAGGTACAGGTCGCCTCGTGTCAGCTCGCGGGTGAGGAGTGCAAGCTCCTCTCCTGCATCGACGGCACGATCGGGAGCCTCTCCGACAACCGCGTGGAGCTGGTCGGCAAATGAAGCACTTCATGATGCTCGTGCTCGCCGCCATCTGCGCGGTGCTCGCTTCGTGCTCCGGCGACGGCTTCGGAAAGCCTCCGAACCCGCCGCGTCTCATCGTCGTGCTCGATCCAGCGAACAACAAGGTCGGCTCCATCGACCAGCCGCTCGATCTCCTCATCGACACCCCGCTCACGTTCCACGTCAGCGTGAGGGCGCTGAACGCCGCCGGCGCGTCGGACACGACGTTCAATCGCTTCGTCCGCATCTCCGCGAAGCCTGGCGCCATCGCGCCGCTTGTCGGGCCGGACACGGACGGTCGTAACATCCTCCTCAAGGCCGGCGAGTCGGTTCCCTTCGACGTCAGCGTGACGAACGCGTTCGGCCCGACGTACATCGTCGCGGACGACCTCGGCTACATCCCGAAGGACCCGCTCGCCAACCCGCCGCCGCAGTGCTCGGACGGCATCGACAACGACAACGACGGCAAGGTCGACTTCCCCGCCGACGAAGGCTGCGCGTTTGCCAACGACGACTCCGAGCAGGGCGGCACGTTCAGCGAGGGCGCGAGCACGCCGGTCTTCTTCCGGCTGCCGCGCATCTCGGAGATCCGCGGGCTCAAGTGCGACCCCACGCTCGGCTGCTCGGGCAACGGCGCAACGCCGTATCCGCGCGAGCAGATCGCGGTCGACACGGGGTTCCGCGACAACACCAACACGTTCGTGTTCAACACCGTCGTCACGCGCATCTCGTCGGACGGCTTCTACGTCACCGACCTCGACGACCCCAGCGGCGGCGGTGTGGGCTCTCCGACCTTCGGCGGCTTCAACAGCGTCTTCGCGTTCAACTTCAACGCGCCGCCGCAGATGCGTACGTGCGATCGCCTCAAGTCGTACGGCGGCACGGCGAGCGAGTTCTTCGGGTTCACGCAGATCTCGTACCCCACGTGGACGCTCGAGCAGTGGGACCCCGCGCAGCGCCCCTGCCTCGTGCCGAACCCGGAGCGGCTCACGCTGGCGTTCATCGGCGCCACGCCGGATCTGCTGAAGCGGTCGGCGAACCTCGTCCGCGTCGAGACGTCGCCCGACGGCGCTCAGCACGCGATGGTGACGCCGAAGTTCGGGCCCGGCGACGTGCCGAAGAACGCGGCCGGCGCGTACGCGCCCACCGCCGATGCGTCGAACTGCGACTTCGATCACAACGGCAAGATCCTCTTCACGACCGGCGATCCCGAGGGCACGTGCAGCTCGGCATGCACCGCCGATCCGGAATGCACGGAGTGGTCGAACTGGCTCGCGCGCAGCACGTTCCGGCTCACGGTCAGCGACGCGAACGGCTCGAAGGGCGCCATCCAGGCCAACGCCACGGCGGCCGCCGGCTTCGATCCCGTCGCGATGAAGGGCAAGGAGCTGCGTTACTTCGCCGGCACGCTCACGTTCTTCTCCGGCGGCGCGCAGTTCACGATCGAGGTCCGCTGCAAGGACGACATCATCACCAACCTGCAAGAAGCGCCGTTCACCCCGGACAGCGTCTGCAAGGTCGACGACGACTGCACGCCCGCGCACGGACTTCCCGACGGCTTCCACTGTCTCCCGCTCAGCGCCGGCGCGAAGGCATGCCGCAAGGTCGACCCCGCACGACCTGACGCGATGGAGCCGCCTCCTCTCGCGTGCGTGTTCCCGCGAACGTTCCTCGATCTCAACCCGCAATGATCCTCCTTCACGCGCCCTCCCCGGAGCTCCGCTAGATGCGCTCGCACTTCCGTCATTTCGCGTGGCTCGCCGCGCCTGCCAGCCTCCTCCTGTCCACGGCTGCGTTCGCGCAAGCTGCGCAGCCCGTCCCGACTCCGGCTCCGTCGAACACGACGACGGTAACGCCCTCGCCGGTGCCCGGCGCGGCGCAGCCTTCGCCGAACGCGGCGGGTGGCGGTCAGGTGAACGTGGGTCCCGCGAGCGGCACCACACCGAGCGCGGATCAGGGTGTCCCGGCCGGCCCACCGAACACCGTCGGTACCCCCGCCAACGGCACGGCTCCAGGCGTGGACCTCGGGGTCGACGCCTCGGGAACTCCCGGCGCACGTGCGGCCGGCACCGCTCCGCTCGGCGCCAGTGGCACCGGCTTCATGGATACGCGCCTGACGTGGACGTTCGGCGACGACGACTTCCTCCACAAGACCGGTGAGCTCATCCCGCTGTCGCCCACGTTCGGCGTCGGCGAGCGTCAGCAGTACCGCCTCTTCTTCGACAACCTCAACTCGCGCTTCTCCGGCCGCGAGAACATCACGCACCTCGTGATGTACAAGAAGCTCCCGGCGTTCATCGACCACCTGACGACCGAAGCTGCGCTCGTCATGCGCTTCGACCTCGCGCAGCTCGCGCAGAACACTGGCAACCTCAACGCAGCGATCTACGACTCCGGCTCGTACCTGCGTCTCCACTACCAGACCGGCAAGAGCGAGAAGGAAGGCCTGTCGGCGGTCTTCTTCCCGCTCGACACCGACCGCTTCCGCCTCGGCTACCTCTACGACCTGTCGTGGGGCGGTACCGCGGCGTCGATCAACCAGTCGGTGTTCCCGCGCCTGCAGGGCGCGGCGCCCGGCATGAAGATCCAGTACGACACCGAGCGCTTCTACATCTTCGGCGGCTTCAAGACGGCGACCATCATCCAGCCGCAGCAGGTGCTCTCACCGGGCGGCGAAAACGACGTCGAGACCGTTCGCGTCGGCGAGACCAACTACGGCTTCCTCGCGGGCGCCGGCTACGACCCGGTCGACAACCTCCGCTTCGACATCGGCGGCGGCTACTTCCAGCAAGGCAAGTTCGACCTCGAGGACGTGCGCGGCAAGAACGTCTACACGTACGGCGGCTCGGGCCGCATCGTGTTCCACCAGGGCATGCCGGTCCCGCAGTCGGTCGACTTCCTCCTCTATCGGAACGATCCCAACAAGCCGCTCATCCTGTTCGCGCCCGAGAAGTACGACGCGAATCAGTTCGGCTTCAGCGTGAGCGCCGAGCTCGACTGGCTCCAGCAGCACCTGAAGGACTTCGACGTCGCCGGCGCCGTGAAGGACCAGTCGGCGAAGGGCGCGGCCGTCCAGGGCGTCGTCAAGGCGGGCTACCTCCGCTTCAGCGCCACCGGCATCTATCGCGATCTGAACTTCGTCGTTCGTAACGTCCCGGGCTTCATCCCGTTCGAGACGTTGCCGAGCAGCGCGAAGAGCGATCCCGAGCTGTTCGGCTCGGTCGCCGCCGACTACCACTTCCCCGCCGCGCACCTCACGCCCGGCATCGGCGGCGGCGTGCAGCTGCCGGCGACGTTCCGCAGCGAGTTCACGGACGGCGGCGTCCCCGCTCAGCGCGTCATCGTCATCCGCCAGCAGGGCGACGAGTCGATCCTTCCGTACAACAAGGACCGCTCGGCCATCTTCCAGGCGCGCGTCGCGCTGCGCTGGGACATCTCGGAGATGTTCGCGGTCGTCGCGTGGGTCCAGCTGATCCGCGACAACAACGGCACGCTCGTGGTTCGCGACCCGACGGAAGGCACCGCCTCCCTTCGCGTCTTCCAGAGCCCGAACCGTCTCGGCGCCGCAACGTCGGTGCAGGCGCGGTTCTGATCTCGTCTCGTCACTAATCTCGTCTCGTCCGTCGTGCACCGCACGACGGTCGCCGAAGGCGATTGGGGGAGGCTCCGACACTGCGTGTCGGAGGGGGCGGAGCCCCGCCAGGGTAAGAACCGGTCGTCGACGACGGTGATGCTGGCGGCGAGGTCAGTGGTCTATGCCGCAAGCGCACCGGTCGGAGCACTGACCGGCGGAAGTGCAGCCATCAAGTGCTGCGCGTCGGTGTACGACGACACGACGAAAGTCCGCGTGTCGCCGTTGCGCATCTCGACGATGAGCTTCGCGCTGCCGCGATCGGCGCGCGCGATGCGCACGTCGTTGATCTTCAGGATGCGACCGTCGACGACGAGGCCTTCGGGGTCCGCGTTGATGCGCGCGCGACGCGTACCGAAGATGGCCGGGCAGACGAACGCCGGTACGAGCCCCACGGCGACGAGGAGGCCCGCGATCCCGATGTCCATGCTGCGGTCCATGAGGAACGAGCGCACGCAGCCGGCACACGCCGCGAGGTAGAGCAGCGGCACGAGCAGCGCCACGGTCGGCGGCTTCTCCTCACGAACGACGAGCGCAGGACGGACTTCCATCCCCCCATTGTTTGCATTTGTCGTACCTGAACCCACACAGGTTCGCGCCGGCGTAAAGACTGGGGTTTTCCCCGATCATCGACGTCGGAATCGCGCGATCAGGAGGTCCGCCGATCCACGCCCGCGCGGTCACCAGGCCTCACCAGCGGAAGACGGCGCCCAGGAAATCACGCCACATCTCGACGCGATCGCGGACGTCACGCGCCTCGAGGACCGCGAACGGCGCGTGTACCTCGTTCGCGTGCTTCTTCGCCTCGCGGAGGTCGCGCTCCTCGAGCTGCTCCCGCGCGCGCGTGCGCTCGAGACCTCCACTCGAAGCGAATGCCACGACGCGCGTCAGCTCTCCGGCGTCGAACCATGTTCCGTGTAGTTTACACACGTCGACGATGACGCCGGACACCTTGCCGAAGTTCACGCGGTTCATCGCGTTGTGACAGAGCGGGCACGCGACGTAGCGAACCTCGTCGAGCACGGCCGGCGCTCCTGCGACGGGCATCGTGCCGCCGTACGCGTCGACGGCGCCGCCGATCTCCGCGGTGCACAGGATCTCCGCGAGGGCGTCACGCGGTACGAAGAGACCGCCGCAGCGCGGGCACTCGTGCGTACGGCGGTCTTCGCCGGGGGTCACCTCGAGCGCGTTCTTGCAGCGCGGACACGGCGCATCGGTGGCGTCGAGGAGCGGCTCCAGCTCGAGGGCGTGGTTGCATCGCGTGCAGGCAAACGTGCCCGGGGCTTGCAGCGAGAAGCAGCGCTGGCAGCGGACGTTCTCGAGGCGCACGTCGCAGTGCGGGCAGATGCGCACCATCGGCGGACACTCGTTCCCGCAGAACGGACACGAGAGGCTCGCGGGCGCTGCGTGCGACGCTCCCGACGATCGATAGGGACCGGCGCCGCTCGCGCTCGGAGGTGCGGTGGCGGGCCTGCGACCGGCCCCTCGTGAACCAGGCCCGCTGCCATAGGCGGACATCCCCTGCCACGCCGAGCCGTGCGTCGGCTGCGCGCCGAGCACCTCGATGCGATGCCCGCAGACGCACGCGATGCTCGCGCCGGGGAACGCGGACGGCAGCTCCGCGCTACAGGCCGGACATCGGAGGGGCTCTTCGCCGCTCACGAGGAGCGACGGCGGCGCATGTTGCGGACGAGCGGCGCGAAGCCCCCGACCGTCGTCGCCGCGAGGACGCTGATCAGGAAGAGCGCGATGTCCCACCAGCCGCTCGCGAGGCCCTTCGAGCTCCGCCACAGGACCGTGTGACCGATGCGCGCGATGATCGCGAGACCACCGTAGGTGACGAGCGCCGCGGTGGCGGTGCGCTTCAGATCGCTCGCGAGCTGCAGTGCGCGCACGCTGTTCGGCCAGATCACCTTGCGCACGTGGAGTACGTAGAGGGCGACGGGCGTCGCCGCGGCGAACAGGCAACCGACGACGAGGAGGACGCACTCGGTCAACGTGATCTCGCCGTCGTGGAGCACGCGCACCAGCCCGGCGAGCGCAGCCGTCGTGCCGCCCACCAGCCAGGCGCCGAGCACTGCGCTCGCGATGGTGATGGTGGGACGCGAGACCCGCGCGAGCGTCGCCGACTGTCCGGGCGGCGGTGTCGACGCCGCGAACATTTGCTGCGCCAGAGCGAATGCGCGATGCGTGCTGCTCTTCGAGAGATCGATCGGCGAACGAGCGTCGACGGACATGTGCTGCTGCGGGACGCGCTCCATGCCGGCCCGCCCGCCGTCCTCGAAGACGGCGAGCGCCTTTTCGAGCTCGGACATCGTCTGGTAGCGATCGCGCGGCTCCTTCGCCATCGCCTTCTGGACGATGAGCTCGATGGCCTCGGGAATGCGTGCATCGATGGAGCGCGGTCGCGGCGGATCCTGCGTGAGCACCATGGAGATGGTGGACGTGGGATCGTCGGAGTCGAACGGGCGGCGGCCCGTGAGCGCGAAATAGAGGACGGCACCCGTCGAGTACACGTCGGCGCGCAGATCGACGGGCTTACCGCGCGCCTGCTCGGGCGCCATGTAGCTCGGCGTTCCCATGATGATGCCGGTGCGCGTGAGATGCGTGCGCTCGCTGTCGCCTGCTTTGCTGATGCCGAAGTCGAGGACCTTCACGGTGACGGCGTGGACCTCGCCGGCAGCGACGGCGTCGATCGACGACTTCAGGATCATGATGTTCTCGGGCTTCATGTCCCGATGAACGATGCCGCGGGCATGCGCGGCGCCGAGCGCGCGGCACACCTGGCGACCGACCGCGGCGGCCATGCGCGGCTCGAGTGGGCCGCGCGCGCCCACGAAGTTTGCCAGCTCGTCGCCTTCGACGAACTCGCCGACGAAGTACGGCGTGCCGTCGGGGAGGTGGTGGACGTCGAACACGTCGACGACGTTGGGATGCGAGAGCGAGCTCGCGCTCTCGGCCTCGCGCATGAAACGCGCGACGATCTCGTTGTTGGTCGCGAGGTCGGAGTGGAGCGTCTTCACCGCGAAGCGGCGCTCCTTGAGGCGAAGATGGCGCGCCTCGTAGACCTTGCCCATGCCGCCTTCGCCGACGACGCGGATGATCTGGTACGTCTCACCGAGGAGCTTTCCGATCAGCGGATCGGTGTCGGCCGGCCCGATGGCCTCGTCGACGAGCGGGCTCGCATCGCGCGGGCAGACGAGGAAGTCGGCGGGGTAACGCGTCTCGCACGCGGTGCAGCGACGCGTCAGCGGCACGTCCGGCGCGAAGCCGAGGTTTGCGCTCGAGCCTTCTCGTTGCGCGTTCGCTGCAGTCTGCACGCCGTCACGCGCGACGACCGAGATCACGAAGTCGGGACGGGAACCGGAGCGGGCGCCCGGCATCGGCGGTGCAGGCACCGTCGCTGGATGAGGCGCCGGGTTCGGCGCGGGCAGAGAACCAAGCGCGACGGGCGGGACGCCGGCATGGAGCATCGTCGCGACGCGCGCGGGAGGAGGCGGAGGCGCAGGCGCAGGCGGCGGCAGCGGTGCAGCGACCGGAGCCGGAGCCGGAGCCGGAGCCGGAGCCGGAGCACGATGAGGAGGAGCCGCCGCGAGCCGCGAGCTCGACGGAGGCGCGTTGCGCAGCTCCGGATTGCTTGCCGGCCGCGGAAGCGCCGCGCGCAGCGGTGCCGGAGGCGGCGCGCGTAGCGGCACCGGAGGCGGCGCGTGTAGCTGCGCGATCAGCGCGGGATCGGGGGCTTGCCCCACCTCGGTTCGGTCGTCCCGCGGCTCGGGGGAAGCGGCGGGCGCGACGCCCGAGGTCGGCTCCGGCCCGAACGGATTCGTCCCGGTAACCCGACTTTCCACCCCTGGCCCCGCCGGAGGCGGCCGTTCCGTATCGCTCGCGCCCGTCGCGAGCGACAGATCCTGCGGATTATCCCGCGCAAGCGGCGTCGAAGGAGGAGGCATGGAGCTGCTTACCGAAGCCGGATCGTAACGCCTTAGGGCCTTGTTGACGTGGGAAATCCCACGCCTATACTGCGCCGGCTTCGGGTCATCCCGTATGCCTCATGTCGTCCTGAGGCCCCACCCGGTTTTTCCTACTGGGGGGTGCCCTTTACTCAAGGTTTCGAGCAGATATGCCTCTTC
>JAXDMI010000519.1:0-9066 GCA_034666145.1 Myxococcales bacterium
GCCCGCCCGAGCAGGAACTCCGCGGACAGGTAGTAGATCCGCTTGGCGTCGACCCTCGAATAGGTCTCCTGGGTCTGCGCCCAGCGGTACGTCAGGCGATCGCGGACGGTCAGCGCGAGGGCGACGAAGCGATCGAGATCGGTGGACGTCGCGGCGCCCTTGCCGAGCGAATACGAGAGGTGGTCGAGGAACGCGCGGCGGAGGGTGGCGTCGTCCATCCCCGTGCGGTCGTCCTCGATGAGGGGGTGAGCGAGAGAGCGCGGGTCGACGCCGGGGGTCGTCGCCGGGGGACTGCTGCTCTCGTGACCAGATCTACTCATGGCGCAGAGGTTCAAGGATCGGGGGGTGTAGTTTCAACCTCAATCGGCCTGTGGCGGTTTGACGTGGACATGGCTCATGGTCATCATGGTCATGCATCATGACCATCTCACCTCGATCGACGTGGAACATCGCGCGGGCGAAGGCGAGCCTGTCGGAGCGCTTGCGCGACGCCGCCGCGTCACCCCAGACCATCGAGAACCGGGGCCGAGCGGTGGGCGTCGTGCTGAGCGTCGATGAATTCCGGCGTCTCGCGGACCGTGCCGCTCACGCGGACGACGACACCGGCATGCGCGCGTTCCTGAGCGCGAGCGCCGATCTGCGCGACCAGGGCGGCGCGGAGCTCGAGCTGCCGGCCCGCTCGCCGCGGAGCTCGCCCTTCGACCGCCCACGCAAACGTGTCGTCCCGAGGCGCTCGGCCGGGCGATGAGCTACGTCGTCGATACCAACGTCATCTCGGAGCTCGCTCGCCCGACGCCGAACCGTGCCGTTCTCGATTGGTTCGCGACCCAGCGCACCATCGCGCTCTCTGCCATCTCCATCGAGGAGCTCGCGTACGGGATCGCAAGGGCGCGCCCGGCCGACCGGCGTCGCCTCGCACCGTGGTTCGAGGCGTTGCTTGCCATCCCCGCCGAGGTGCTTTTGGTGGACTCGCGGGTTGCGCGTGCCGCCGGAGAGCTTCGCGCTGCTCGCGAGCGAGCGGGTCGCACCGTCGCCCAGGCAGACATGCTGATCGCGGCCACCGCCATCGTCGCGGGGCGCACGCTCGTGACGCGCAACACACGCGACTTCGAGGGCTGCGGCGTGGCCGTCTTCGATCCCTTCGTCTGACGCGACGACGAACCGGGCCCTCAGCGCGGCGCGGGCGCGGGCGCGGGCGCGGGTGACGCCGGCGACGCCGCGAAGATCAACACGAACGATCGCTCGCCGAGGCGGTAGAGCGTCGGCTTGTCGCGCGGGCCGGTGTCGGCCTGGAAGGCGGCGAACCACGGGAGCTTCTCCCAGGTGTCGGTCTTCTTCACGTACTCGGGGACGATGAGATCGAGCTCGACGTAGCGGCCCGACGTCATCGCGGAGAGCTCGGGACCGAAGCTGTACTGGCGAAGGGCCTCGGCAGGCGCGAGGTCGTTGTGCATCGCTCCGCCGTACGTCACCACGGTCTTGCCGTTCTTCGCCGCCTCGTTGCGACGGTAGAGCGCCGTCGCGTCCGACTGCGTCAGTCGCTTGATGAGGCCGAGCGACTCGGAGACGACGTCGTCGCCGGCGTCGGCGAGATTCGCGTAGTCGTCGCATGTGGGCCGCAGGAGATGCGGCTGCACGCCGAGCTCCTTCGCGCGCGTACCGAGCGCGACGTACTCGTTCGGGTTGCTCTGCGCCTGCGCTTGCTGGACCGGCTTCTGCGCGGTCGCCACCTGCGCGACCTGCTTCTGGCAGCGCGGGTCACCCGCCCAGGCCTCGACGAGGAGATCGCTCGCGCGGCTCTCGAGCAACGGCACCATCGAGTCGGTGAAGCGCTTCGTCGCCGATGCGAGCTTCTCGGTGCCCTTCTGCGCGTGCGCCTCGCCGATCGCGAGGATGGCCGGATCGTGAGCGAGCACCCAGCGGAACGCGTCCTCGTTGGAGGCGAAGCGAACGCACCACGGCCCGGCAGCGGCTGCGGGGCCGCACGGAGCCGCGCCCGCGGGGAGCGCAACGCCGCTGTCGACAGCGGCGATCGGCGACGTCGACGCACCGGTCGGAGCGGATCCCGGCGGCGGTGCCGATGCGGGTCCCGGCGTGGGAGCGGGTGCTGGCTTGCTGCACGCCAGCGAGAGGACGGCCAGCAACGTCCACGGCATCGATCGCATCGAGAGAGACGATACCGGAACGACGGCTCGCCGTGCGCGGCGTGCGCGGCCCGCACGATCCTGCGTCAGTCCACTGACGACGGCGCGGTCCAGCACCGACGGCTCATGGAGAAACGCGCCAAACACACGTCGCGCAGAGAGCATCGACCTGGCACGCACCGTGCGATGGACCCGGCATGCATCCGCAGCCTTGGATCCTTTGCGGCGTCCTCCTCGCAGTCTTCTCGAGCATGGCCTGTTCGAGCAGCGAAGGGCCTGGCCCCTCCACCCCGAGCCCCGCCGGCGCTTCCGTGACGACGCCGCCCGCGCAAGATCCGCCCGCCGCAGTGGTCTGCGGCGACGGCCGCTACCGCACGGCGCAGAACACGTGCGAGACGTTCCCCGCGCTCACCGTCCAGCGCTCGACGGCAGTGATCAGCCCCGTGCGCGATCACCACGCGACGACGGTGGTGGAGACCGCGGCGGGCCCGTACCTCTACGTCTTCGGCGGCACCGACGACTGGACGACGCTCCACGAGGACGCGCAGCGCGCGCGCATCCACGACGACGGCACCCTGGACGCGTTCGAGCTCGTGGGACACCTCCCCGCACCCCGTGCCGGTCATTGCCTCGTGAAGGTCAAGGATCGCTATCTCCTCGCCGGTGGCATCCTCGCCGGAGGCGCGCGGATGGGCGTCAGCGCGACCACCGTCTTCGTCACGCTCGGCGCCGACGGCAAGGTGACCGCCACCGCGCCTGGTCCCGATCTGCCGAAGGCGGTGATGCACCTCACGTGCGACGTGGACGGCGACTTCGTCTACGCGCTCGGCGGTCGCGGCACCGACAGCAAGAGCACCACCATGAGCGCGCGCGCGCGCATCGGCGCCGACGGAAGCCTCGGGAGCTTCGAAGCGCAGACGGCGCTGAAGCCCGATCGCAGCCATCACGCGGCGTTCATCCGGGAGAAGCGCATCTACGTCGTCGGCGGCCTCACGGGCGACCCCACCAGCACCAACATCGTCGATCACAGCGACGCCATCATGGCCACCATCGGCGACGACGGCGCGCTCGGCGCCTGGAGCGCGGCGGGCACGCTGCCGGCCTCGCTCAGCGTCAGCTCCGCGCAGCTCTACAAGGACGCCGTCTATCTGGTCGGCGGGCTCGAGGGTAACACCGCGTTCAGCGACCAGATCCGCCGCGCGACGTTCAACGAGGACGGCACGCTCACCGCGTTCGCGACGCTGCCGAGCAAGCTCCCGGCGCCTCGCGGCCATGTCCACCAGACCCCGATGTGGAAGAGCTTCTTCTTCTCGGTCGGCGGCAAGGACGACGACCAGAAGTCGCTCGGCACGGTCGACATCGGCAGCTTCCAGTGAGCGCTACTCGACCGCCGCGTTGAGGCACTCCACGAGGCGCGGCGCGATCGAGACGACGTCTTCCTTCGGCAGCTTCTGGCTGCCCGGATGAGAGTCGGTGCCCATGATCGACGTGAACACCCCCGACGACTGCAGCTTCGCGAGCGCATCACCGGGGAGCACGAGATGGCTCGCGATGGCATGCACCTTCGTGGCGCCGGCGGCGAGATACGACTTCGCGGCCTGGATGAGCGACGAGCCGGTGCGGATCATGTCGTCATAGACGACGACCTCCTTGCCCTTCACGTCGGCGTTCACGCCGGTCACCGCGAGCGCGCCCGACTTCGAGTCGCGGCTCTTGTAGACGAACGCCGGCTCGACGCCGAGGACGCGCGCGAGGCTCTGCACCCACTTCGCGCGGCCCGCGTCGCACGCGCCGAGCACGAAAGGCGTGTCGCCCATGCGCTCCTGGATCTTCTTCGTGATCATCGGCGCGCCGTAGATGTGACGCGTGAGCACGCGGTCATCGAGATAGAACTCGATGCCGTCGGTGTGGAGGTCGAAGAGGAAGAAGCGCGTTCCTCCCTCCGGCGCCGGGATCGACGACAAGAGCCGCGCGCGCGTCTTCGCCACCACCACCTCGCCCGGACGCACCGCGCGCTCCAACGTCTGGTAGCCGAAGTACGGGATCACGATGGCCAGCGATCGTGCGCCGCCGCGCGCGATGCCGGAGGCGAGGTCGAAGACCTCGAGCCAGTCGATGTCGGTGGGGGTCCCGCCGAGGAGGACGACGTCACGGCCCCACAGGTCCGAGGTGATCCGCAGGTATCGCTCGCCGTCCGGGAAGTACTTTCGCTCGGTCTTTCCCTGCTCGAAGTCGCCGTGCGCCAGGAAGCCCGGCTCCAGGTACTCGTACGAAGGGATGCTGAAGAGCAGGCGTCGAGACATCGACTCGGTTTACCACGATCCTGCGTGTAAGATTCCGGACCGTGACGCCGCCTTCCCTTCCCCGCCGCCTCTGCTTCCGCTTGCTGCCGCTCCTCGCGATCGGGCTCTCGGGCCTCGCCTTCACGGGCTGCGCGTCGAAGCCCACGATGAAGCTGAATCACGCCGAGATCAGCGGCGTGCAGATCGCCTTCCCGCCCTCGGTCGGCGTGGTGATGACCATCGTGCTCGACGTCTACAACCCCAACTCCTACGACGTCGCCGTTCGCGCGATGCGCGGCACCGCCACCATGGCGAACAAGTACACGCTGCCCGTCGACTTCCGTCCCGGCGGCGAAGGCGTGTGGATGGCCGCGAACGCCACGACGTCGATGCGCGTGCCGGTCACGGTCCCCGTCGACCTCGCGCTCACGTTGCTCCGCGAGTCGTACACGTCCCCGCAGGTCCCGTTCCACGTGACCGGCACCGCCGACGTCACGGCGACGCGCACCTTCAAGATCGAGAAGGACAACTACGCCGTCGACGAGGTGGGATCGTTCTCGCGCGATCAACTGGCGATGGCGATTCCGCACTTCTGACGTGCCACTTCTGACGTGCTAAATCCCCGCCATGACGTACGAGGAGCTGAAGCGCGCCTGGGAGAGCAAGGTCCAGGCCCTCGAGGCCAAGGACAAGCCGCGTCCGCGAGTGCCGAACCTCGCCGGCCACGCCGACGTCGCGCCGCTCTACGGCCCTGACGATCTCGCGAGCTTCGATCCCGCGCGGGACCTCGGCGTGCCGGGCTCGCCGCCGTTCACGCGCGGCGTGCAGGCCAACATGTACCGCGGTCGCTACTGGACGATGCGCCAGTACGCCGGCTTCGGCACCGCAGCCGAGTCGAACGAGCGTTACCACTACCTCCTCGCGCAAGGTCAGACCGGGCTCTCCGTCGCGTTCGATCTCCCGACGCAGATGGGCCGCGACTCGGACGATCCGCGGAGCCTCGGCGAGGTAGGACGCGTCGGCGTCGCCATCGATTCGCTCGACGACATGCGCGCGCTCTTGAAGGGCCTGCCGCTCGACAAGATCTCGACGTCGATGACCATCAACGCGACGGCGTCGACGCTGCTGTGCCTCTACATCGCCGTCGCCGAGGAGCAGGGCGTCCCGCGCGAGAAGCTGCGCGGCACGATCCAGAACGACATCCTCAAGGAGTACATGGCCCGCGGGACGTACATCTATCCGCCGCGTCCGTCGCTCCGGCTCATCACCGACATCTTCGGGTTCTGCGGCAAGGAAGTGCCGGCCTGGAACACCATCTCGATCAGCGGCTATCACATCCGCGAAGCCGGCTGCGACGCGGTGCAGGAGGTGGCCTTCACGCTCGCCGACGGGCTCGCGTACGTGAAGGCCGCGGTCGACGCCGGTCTCGACGTCGACAAGTTCGGCGCGCAGCTCTCGTTCTTCTTCAACGTGCACAACAACCTCATCGAGGAGGTGGCGAAGTTCCGCGCGGCGCGCCGCATGTGGAGCCGCCTCATGAAGGACCGCTTCGGCGCGAAGACCGACCGCGCGCGCGCGCTCCGCTTCCATGGTCAGACCGCGGGCATGACGCTCACCGCGCAGCAGCCGCTCAACAACGTGGTGCGCGTGACCATGCAGACGCTCGCCGCCGTCCTCGGCGGCTGCCAGTCGCTCCACACGAACAGCTACGACGAGGCGCTCGGGCTGCCCACCAGTGAGGCGGTCACCATCGCGCTACGCACGCAGCAGATCATCGCCAACGAGTCGGGCGTCGCCGACTTCGTCGACGCGCTCGGCGGCGCGTACGCCATCGAGAGCCTCACCGACCGCATCGAGAGCGACGCGAACAAGTACCTCGCGCGCATCGACGAGCTCGGCGGCATGGTCGACGCCATCGAGCAGGGCTACCCGCAGCGCGAGATCCAGAACAGCGCGTACAGCTACCAGGTCGAGGTCGAGAAGAAGCAGCGCATCATCGTGGGCGTGAACGACTTCGTGCAGGACTCACCGCACGTCGAGGTGATGAAGATCGATCCCAAGATCGAGCGCGATCAGGTGGAGCGCGTCCGCGCCGTGCGCGCGCGTCGCGATGCCGGCAAGCACGCCGAAGCGCTGCGGCGCATCGAAGCGGCGGCGAAGGGAAAGGACAACCTCCTCCCGCTCGTCCTCGACGCGGTGAAGGCCGAAGCGACCGTCGGCGAGATCGCCGGCGTCCTCCGCGACGTTTGGGGGGAGCACCAGGAGACGCTCGTGCTGTGATGCCTTCGTGACCTAGACTCGATCGATGGGCCTCGCTCGTAGACTCGTCATCGCTTCGTTCGCAGTCATCGCTCCCGTCGCGGGGCTCTGTTGCTCCGGTGGTTCGTCGGGCGGCGCCGCCGACGGCTCCGACGGTGGACCCGACGGTACGACGGGAGCCGACGGACCCCTGCCCGACGGCGGCCCCGGCGGCTGCGGGCGATTCGAGCTCATCGCCTCGGGAGACAAGTGCCCGTCGACGGGATGCACGGCGTTCTCTTGCACGTGTCCCGGCGCGTTCCCGCGCTCACTCGCGAAGTGCACGACGGACGGCTGCCTCGTCGGTGGCAACTGCGCTGCCATCTGCGCCGCGCCCGACTTCGGTGAAGTGGTGGGGTGCGCCGGCACCTACACGATCGACTCGGGTACCGCGTTGCTCGACGGCGGAGCCAACGGCGTCGCGTGCACCGCGGATTCCCAGTGTGCTTCGCGCCGCTGCGCCCAGACCGGGACGAGCGCAGGCGTGTGCGTTGCGGGCAACGCCGGCGACTCGTGCGTCGACCCGAACGACTGCGTCTCCAGCATCTGCACGGCCGGTCTCTGCGCGGATTGGTCGCCCGTGCTCACGAAGCTCTTCCCCAATTTTCCCGACTTCGTCGGCGTTTCACCGGGCAATGCGATCTCGATCGGCGGCTCGACGAGCTCGAACGCGACCGTCATCCGCACCGGAACGACGGGCGTGACGGAGTGGTCACGAACGATCCCCGGCGAGGTGGTGTTCGACGTCCTCGGTGGAGTCGGATCGCAGGGTGACGTCGGCACCTTCGCGTCCGTGAAGGACGCGGGGCCGGCGACGCCGTTCTGGAATCCGCTCCTCAGCCGCGTCACGAACGCCGGAGCTCTCTCGTGGTCCAAGTACATCGGAGCCCCCGACGCCGGCGGAGGGTCGCCGCGCGGTGTGGCCGTCGATAGCGCGGGGGGAATCATCGCGACTGGCGAGGTCCCCAACCCGATCGACCTCGGCGGCGGACTGGTCGGGTCGTCGTTTGTCGTTCGCTACGACAGCGCGGGCACGCACGTCTGGTCGAGGACCGTGCCCTCCTCGCAGCCATTCGCGGCTGCGAACGGGGACGCGCTTCTCTTCGGCAAGATCGAGAAGGACACCGACTTCGGCGGCGGAACGGCGACCCCGGCAGCGGGCGAGGCATTCATCGCTCGCTACGCGCCGAACGGCACCTTCGTCTCGCTCATCCAGGGAGGAAAGGTGCTCCTCAACGCGATCCACGGGGCCGAAACGCCGGACGGCGATCTCATCGTGGTCGGACGTTACGAGGGGCCTTTCAGCTGGGGTGGGGCGAGCCTTCCGGACCCGCCGGTGTTCGGAAAGTCGAACGGATTCATCGTGCGTCTCTCTCCGACCGGGACCGTCCGCTGGGCCGCCGGCGTGAGCTCGGCGGACGGAAACAACTCGGTCGACCAGGCCGTCGGCGCGCCCAACGGCGACGTGATCGTACGAGGCCAGCTCGCAAACGGCGCAGACCTCGGTGGCGGACCGGTCTTCCTCGCGAGCCCGGACTCTGCGCGCTTCGTTGCGCGGTACTCGCCGACGGGGAAGCTCGCAGCGCTCGCTCTCGTCAACGCCTCCGGCATCGCTGCGCTGAGCAGCTCTCAGGTGGTCTTC
This sequence comes from Myxococcales bacterium, assembly GCA_034666145.1. Taxonomy (GTDB): domain Bacteria; phylum Myxococcota_A; class Polyangia; order Polyangiales; family Polyangiaceae; genus Labilithrix. The sequence continues at coordinate 8,367 of JAXDMI010000519.1, forward strand.
GTCGGGGACGGCACGGGTTACGATTTCGCGATCCTTCCGTGATCCTTCGGTCACGGCAGGCGCGGGAGAACCTCCGCAGACACTAGCCGCCTCGCCCTTCGGCGCCTATGCTGCACCGCGGCATGAGCGCTCTCTCTCACCCGGCAGCGCAGAAGTACGCGGCGCACGTCAACGCCGCGTTCGTGAAGGTGCTCGGCGCCTTCGGGTCGGGGCGCATCTGGGTGCGCGCAAAAGGCACGTCGCTCTGGGATGCGGACGGACGCGAGTACCTCGACTTCCTCTCGGCGTCCGGCGCTGCGAGCCTCGGCCACAATCCGCCGAAGGTGCTCGAGCGACTGCGCGAGGTCCTCTCCGACGACGCCGCCGGATTCGCAGAGGCCGGTGTCTCCGTCGCCGCCGGCGATCTCGCGGCTGCGCTCGCGAAGCTCGCGGCGCCGCTCACGCGTGTGCTCCCCGGCACGACGCGCGGCGAAGCGATCGACAACGCGCTCAAGCTCGCGCGCGCCGCCACCAAGCGACGAGCGCTCGTTCATTGCAAGGGCGGCTATCACGGCACGAGCCTCGGTAGCCTCTCCGTCACCGGCCACGGTCGCCTGCGCGATCCCTTCGAGCCGTTGCTCGGCGAGTGCTTCGAGATTCCGTTCGACGACGTCGCCGCGCTCGCCAAGGTCCTCGAGGACAAGAAGCCCGCGGCGTTCGT
>JAXDMI010000520.1:0-11419 GCA_034666145.1 Myxococcales bacterium
CCGTCGACGGCGGGAAACCGACCATTCGACCTTCCCACGGCGGCGCAGCGACGTGACGCGCACCCACTTCGAACGCCGGAACGGGGAGCGTGCCGCAACCGCCGGGTAGACCGAAGCCGATCGCCGAGCCACTCGCCGACACCGTCTTCGTGTTGGCGGCGCTCTTGACGTAGGACCACTGCCCGAGGAACGGATTGACGGTGTTGACGTTGCCGCTCGGCGGAGTCGCGATCGAGACACCGATGCCGGGATCGGTGTCGTTGTCGAACGTCATCAGGCCGAAGCGCACGTAGTCCTTCGCCGCGTCGAGCTGGCCGTCGACGGCTTGCTCGAACGTGCACGTGTCGACGGCTGCGAGCGCGGAGCCGGGTCCCGGCCCCGCGTACGACGTCTTGAGAACACTGTTGAAGACCTGCGTGAACGCGTCCGGCGGGAAGTCCTGGGCGTTGCCGCCGGACCCGAGCTTGCCGGGCCCGACGCCGCCACCCGTCGTGCCGGGAAGCTTGTACGGGGCGAACGTGCACGCGGTGGGCGCGGTCGCGCCCGTCAGCGGTCGGTGATACGGCAGGAAGTAGTCGGCGTCGTAGACCGTCTTGCCGTTGATCTGGAATTCGTTCTTGAACGTTTGACCCGTGCGATCGACGGCGTCGCAGCTGTAATACGGCTGCATGTTGCCGGTCAGCGCCTGGAGGAGCATGCCCCAGCGGTTCGGGTTCGACGGCGAGCCCGGCGCGCACGCGTTCGTCGGCTGCGGCGTCGGATTGCGGTTCGCCGACGGCAAGGAGTTGTCGGGCATCCGCTCCATCGAGCCGGACGTGTCGACGAGGAGGAGGACGTTCGGCAGCGGCTTCTGGTTGGTGCCGGCGATCTGCGCGGTCGCGTCGTTCGGAAGAGAGAGGAGCCCGAGCGCGACTACGCCGAGCGCAGCAACGCGCTGCGGGCGAAGGTAACGAGACACACCGAGTGAGCTTCTGGTCGTCGGCATGATTCTCCTCAGGGGTACGACGCTGGCGGCGGCGAGATCGGTCCGACGGTCAGCCGGCCGCGACCGGACACGATCGCTTGAGACGGGGCAGTCGTGTCGATGGTCGAGCGCACGTCGACGAACACGGTCGCCGTGACTTGGGTGAAGCGGCTCGTCGCATCGAAGCCGGGCCGCTGGACATCGAACGGGTCCGAGAGCTCGACCTGGACGGTGGGCGCCGACGCAACGGCGCCGAAGCTATCGGTCGCGAACGCGGGCACGAGCGGGTCCCACTGGTTGACGGTCTTCGAAGCCAATCGCATGCCCGGCTCGGTGAGCCGCAAGCACGCTGCCGCGGGCGGGACCGGAACGACGGGGCCCGCGTAGACAGCCGCGGTCTTGCAGTTGGTGGTGCGGTTCGCGGTCGTCATCTGGCTGATGAGCGGCCCGACGCTCTGCGGATTCAGCGTCTCCGCGGCCATCGTCAACGCGTGGTCGCCGGCGCGTTGCGCCTGCAGCGCCTCGCGGAGGTGGCCCGCGGCCTTCACGTCGGCCGACGTCGCGGTCAGGCCGTACACGCCCATCGCGGCGAGCAGACCGAGCGTCACGACGACGATGAACATGACCGCGCCCGCGTTCCGGCGGCGTGCCCGTGCGCGACGAAGCGCGAGGCTCCGGCACTTGCTCTTGCGAGATGATGTGGAGCGTTCCATCAGTACGTCATCCTCGCCTGGTTGATCAGCGGGACCTCCGACATGATGGTGCGGACGCGCGCGGCGTGCGTGCACGTCGCGTTCGTGCAGTAGCGCGCGAGATAGGGAGCTCCGGGCGGCACCGGAAGAGGAGCGGTTCGGTCGGGCAGCGCGGCGCGCGTGGCGAGCCGGTAGCGGACCGAGCGGACGCGCTGCGGTCCCGGTTGACCCGACGTCGACAAGGCCGAAGGCTTCGTCCAGTTCGTGATGTTCGGGACGTCCGTGGCCTTGTCCATGTCGAAGATCCTGCGGTTCGCCGGCGGTGTGAGCGCGGTGTCGCCGTCGTCGACGGTGATTCCGAACTTCAGATCGACCGCGTACTCGGCGACGACCTGCGGGCCGCCCGGCGATGCGATCAGGCCGTCGTTGGCGTCGCGGAACTCTCGATAGAGATCGAACTTGTTCCTGTAGTCGTCGACGAGCGGATCGGGACGCAGCGCCACCGATGTCGGGCCGATGTACCAGTGCACGATCTGCACGGGGTTGATCATGACTTCTTCTTGCGGGTCCGCGCCGCAACCACCGCCGTCCTGACCGGGCGTGAGGATCGGAGGAAAGCCGTCGGTCGCCGTCACCGCTGCGAACGTGAATGTCGCGTTGGTGGCAGTTCCCGCAACCGTCGCGAGCACGACGAAGTGGGAGCAGCCACGGATGTCGACCACGCGGGCGAGCGCGGGGTAGATCGCTCCGGCCGGCGGCGAGCCCGGCGCGAATGCGTTCCTCACGGCGAGGTCGGGATTGGGACCGGCGATGAGCCGTGCGACGGCGGGGTCATCGGCGACGGTCACCACGATCGTGTTGGCGACCATCTTGCCGCGATACGCGTCGTCGGTCGTGAAGTTGCCGGTGAGGACGATCTCGTCCGGGTTGAGGCCGTTGAGCGTGGCGAGCGCGTTTGGCGCTCCGTCCGTGGCGGCCTTCGAGTTGCCGGGCAGGATCTTGATTCCCTGGAGACTGTCGGTCGTCGCGCCGTAGCGCGACGGCGAGGTGCCGCTCACGTGCGAGATCCGCTGTCCGTACGGAACGGCGAGCCCCGCCGGCGGTGTGGTGTCGCTGCCGGCGAGATGGAGATTGCCGGTCGACATGTACGAGACGCGCGAGAGGTCCTGGCGCAGGCGCTCGGAGGCCGAACGCACGGTGCCTTCGACGGCGGAGAGGCGTGCTTCCTCGTAGAAGGTGGTGGTCGCGGTGCGCGCGAGGCCCACGACGGCGATCGTGATGATGAGGCCCGCGACGAGCGAGACCATCAGCTCGACGAGCGTGAACCCGTGCGCGCCCGTGCGCTTGATGCGGCTCATGCGGCTCATGCGGCTCATGCGGCTCGTCATCGAGGAGCTCCCTCGCGCAGCGACGTCGCCGCATAGACCACGTGGAACTGATTGGGCGTCGGGAGGGCTTCGGGAGGCGGCGATCCACACGTGCCGATCGGATCCTTCTCGAGGCGGTTCCAGTAGACACGGACCTCGGCGCGCATGAGCGCGCTCGGACGGAGCGGCCGGTTGTACGGCGAGGGGCCCGGCGACGCGATCCAGGTCAGGCGATATTGCACGCAGTAGAAGGCCTCGGTCGTGATGCCCGCAGGAAGGTCGCGTCCGAACACGTCGAACGCGGGGCTGAGTCCCTCGGGCGCTCCCGCGGGCATCGCGGGGGTGCAGAACTTGTTGGCGCACGCGTCGATCGTGCTCAGCCACGTGGTCTTGGCGAAGCCCATCGTGTCGAGCTTCGAGAGGTCCGGCTCGGTGCGCCAGAACGCGGCGTCCTTCTGCAGACGTCCGATCCACTCGTTGGCGATGTTGGTCGCCATGTCGAAGCGCCGAGCGTCCTCGCCGCCCTGGATGGTGACGCGCTGCATGCCGATGACGCCGGCCGCGCCGATGGCGAGCAGCGTCATCGCGATCAAGACCTCGACGGAGGTGTAGCCGCGTGCGTTCGAGCGGTTGGTGGGCGAGACGCTCATCGCGAGAGGATCCGTGCTGCGCCCGCGCCCGGGACGAGGATGTGACGCGTGAGACCGACCACGGCTCCGCCGCCGTCGTGGCGGTTGACCTGGATGTCGGCGACGCCGGTGAACGGAGACTGCGTCTGCATGTTGGCGATCGCCGTCGTGGTGTCGGGGCCCGATGCCACGAACGCGGCGCCGCTCGGCGTGTAGCAAATAGCGATGGCGGGAACCGTCGTGGTCGGGATCGCGACGCTCGGATCGGGCGCGATGAAGAACTTGGCCGTGATGTCGGCGTCGACGTTGACGCCGAGACTGTCGAGCTCGAGGCCGGCGACGTAGTGCGCGACGTTGCTCGCTGCGACCGAGCCGCCGGAGAAAGCCGCGGCCGGCGCCCACTGGCCGACGCCTTTGCAGCTGCTGACCGGGTTCGGACCGCCGCTCGCTGCCGTCGTGTTGTCGAGCGCCTCCCACATCGTGACGCGGCCGCGCGTTCCGCTCGGACCCGCGAGGACGAGATGCGCTGCGCCTCGCGCGCCGGCGCGAACGCGAGCGCGCTGCGTCATCTGCTGGATCTGCCGGGCGTAGTCGAAGGCCATGCGGTCGTCGCGCGCGACGCGCAGCGCCGGAGCGGCGATGACGGCCAGGATCGCGACAATCACGACGACGACCATCAGCTCGATGAGCGTGAAGCCGGCGCTGGCCGCCCGAGCCGCTCGGACGCGGCTGGGCGACAGGCGACGAGCCTTGGAGTGGAGCGCCCGCTCGTGACGCGCGCGACTCGAGGTAGGAGTGCGGATCCTCAGAGTTTCCACCGCGACCCATCGAGCAAGGGGCGTGCCCCTTCGCGGGCGACCCGGATCGTCTCCGATGCCGGCATTTCCCGCGCAAGCCGCGATGCCCGTGTGGAACCATTTGCGAGGCTACGAAAAAAGGTGCGATGCGGTGGTTGTAGTGACAGGAGCCATTCCGCCGCGATCCTAGGTAGTTCACCCCTGTCAGCTGCCGGGGTATGAGCGGGGCATGTCGAAGCTCGCGCGCCCTCGGGTCCCGACCGCCTGCCTCCTCTTCTTGATCCCGCTCTCCGTCCTGTTCGTGAGCGCTTGCTCCGGCTGCAGCAAGGAAGAGAAGCGCGGTGGAGGCGGAGACGTTCCGCCCCCTCCTCCTCCTAGTGCGTCCAACGCGAAGGCCGGCGCATGCGCGACGGGCGGCGGCGAGCTCACCGACCCGGTCTCGGCCGGCTACTTACCGAAGAGCACGGGCGGGTACTGCGTCGATCCGCAGGGCGAGGTGAAGACCTATGGAGAGAAGGGAAAGCTCTCGATGGACGAGGTCTGCACGACCGCGTTCGACGGCGAGTGCGAGGTCTACAAGCGCTTCGGGCTGAAGCGCGTCGTGTCACTTCATTATGTGGACGGCAGCGGCAAGGGCGGCAGCGTCGAGGTGAACCTCTCGCAGTTCGCCGACGTCGCGGGCGCGTACGGCATGTACACGATGCGCGTCGTCGCCGGCGATCCCGCCGAGCCGTCGACGCCGAAGCCGTTCGCCGCGGGAGGCGCCGGCGCGATCGGAACGGGACGCGCGTACGTATGGCGCGGCAACCATCTCGTGGAGCTTCAATATGTGAACGAGCAGGAGTCGCCCGCCGACCTCGCGAAGTCGAGCGACACGATCCTGCGCGCGGTCGGCAAGGAGATCGGCGCGAAGCTGCCCGGCGCGACGACGCTCCCGCCTTCTGCTGCTGCGCTCCCGGAGGCGAATCGGATCGCGAACGGCATCATGTTCCAGCCGAAGGACATCCTCGGATGGAACGGCGTCGGTCCCGGCGCGCTCGGCTTCTACAAGGACGGCGATCGTCGCTGGCGCACGCTCGTCATCTTCAAGGACGACGCCGATCAGGCGAAGGACGCGTTCAAGACCATCAAGTCGAAGCCGGGCACGCTGCCGATCGGCGGGCTCGGCGACGAGGCTGCGCACGTCGTCGTCTCGGGCAAGGAGGGTGGCCCGAAGGTGGAGCTGCTCGTCGCGCGCAAGGGCAACGCCATTTGGGGGATCTCCGACGAGGAGTATGCGCTGCGCGGCGGCGGCGCTGCGGAAAAAGAGCAGAAAGCACGCCTCACGAAGGACGAGGCGATCGCGAAGCTCAGGCCTCTTCTGCTCCTGTCGGGAGCAGCGCCTGCTGGCGGAGACGCGGGCGCGCCGCCGTCTTCGGCGTCGGGCTCGACTTCGCCTTCGGTGGCGCCTTCGGCTTCTTCGGGGACGAAGAAGTAGGGTAGAGCGCAGCGCGCTCGAAGCACGTCGGCTCGATGCGCCGGTCCTTGCGGGTCAGCGCGCTCGCGCGGATGAACTGCGTCGTCACCGGATCGTGGTAGCCGCTCGCCTCCGCGAGCTCCGCTCCTCCGCGCGCAGCGCCGTGCGTGCGGTGATAGCGAACGACGCGCCGCATGAGGTGATCGCGTGCCCACTTCCCGACGAGCGACGCGAGGCCGATGATGAGGTGCGTGTCGTCGCCGTCGCGCACGAACGCGAGACGACCGACGCCGGGCACTTGGTACTCGCTGCGCGCGCGGCTCTCGAGGAGAACGGTGTGGAGATAGCCGGCGAGGGGCCCGAAGCGGGCGCCGTAGAAGTCGAAGCCGCCGACCTTGCCGCAGAGCGCGTAGACCTCGTCGCGTGCCTCGTCGCGAGCGTCGAGGGTGAGGCGCTCCATCGTGTGGAGATCGACGTCGAAGCGCGAGAGCCCACGGTCGACGGCGTCGTTGAGGCGCTTCGTGCAGACGATCGCGACGCGCGCACGTCGAATGACGACGCCCTTCGCGGCGAGACGATCGAGGTCCTTCGCGCACGCGGCGACCATCTCGTCGGTGGCGATGAACGATTCACCCTCGGTGCTCCAACAGAGATCGACGTGATGCGAAGGGCAGGGCGCCTGCAGCGTCGTCTCGCCGTCGATGGCGATGGCCCCGAGGAGCTCGCCCGGCGTGCGCGGCGCGCTCGTGCCGATGCCGGAGCGCGCCACGATCGCGCGTGCCCACGCCTCGCCGAGCGCGCTGTCGTCGAACGCGACGAGCTTCTTCGAGTCGCCGATGCGCTTTGCAACGGCGCCCCGCGGTCGTGAGCTCACGAGCTTCGCACCTGCGTCGTCGACGGTGGCGAGGACGCCCGTGACGATCAGCGGCCCCAGCCGTGGGCCCATCCCGTTCTCGTCGATGCCGACGTAATGAGGCCGCGTCCAGGACGGCAGAACGGGCGAGGTGGCGCGCGGCACGCTCCTCGGTAACTGCGACAAGGGGCGGTGACAACGCGGAAGAGCTCGATTTTCACGCGCGGGCGGGTCGCAGCGGCTGAGCCCTGTGGACAGCGCTGTGGAGAGCGCTGTGGAGCGCCCTGTGGACAAAGCGTGATCTCGAGGTCGCTATCGCACCTTCCGTCGTTGACCTGGGGGAGCGCGGTGTTTAAGGTGCTCGGCCCTTACGAAGTGCAGTTACGCTCCTGGGCTTCACTGGCTCAGGTGTAACGAGAAAAGCGGACGAGGCAGTCGGATGAACAAGGTTCAACTCAAGAAGTTCAAGACGCTGCTCACCGAGAAGCGCGATGAGATCGTAAAGAAGGCGAAGCAGACGCTCGAGGAGGACATGGCTCTCGACGCCAATGACCTTCCGGACGAGATGGACCTCGCCTCGAGCGAGTACCTCCAGTCGTTCACGTTCCGGCTTCGTGGTCGCGAGAAGGTCTTCCTCGACAAGATCGAGAAGGCGCTACGCAAGATCGAGGACGGTAGCTTCGGCACGTGTGAGGAGTGCAGCGAGGAGATCTCGATCAAGCGCCTCGAGGCACGCCCGGAGACGACCCTCTGCATCCGCTGCAAGGAAGACCAAGAGCGGATGGAGAAGGACTACACCTAGGAAACGCGGGCGAGCGTCGCGCGATACCCGCACGACGCTCGCGCGCGACTGCGCGACGCTCGCGCGCGACTCCACGGGCGCGGCGCGTGGCTAGCGCTGTTTCAGGATCGGGGTGTCGAGGAGGGCGTGATCGCGGGGGTCGTCGGGGGACGACGAGCGGCGACGCAGCGTGGCTAGCCACGCGAGCTCTTCACACGTGGGGTGATCGAGCCACGTCAGGCCGCGATCGTCCTCGTCGACGGTCGCAGCTTCGGTAGAAGGCGCGGTCATGACGTCGGCTCCGAGGTCACCCCGAGCAGCGGGTTCGCGATCTCGAGCGTGACCAGGTCATCGTCGTAATCGTCGCTGATGACATCGGGCAGGGTCGGGCGCGTCTGCTTGTTCAGATGCGGGGCGCTCGTTCCGTCGCCGCCGTGAAGCTCCGTCTGCGCGCGCTCTTCTTCGTCCCCCGTCTGCGAACCTTCCATGCCGGTAAATGCCTCGGAGGGCCGATTTTTAGCCCTCGAATTTCACTGACGCAGACGTTTTCTCGCACCTCACCCGACCTCGCGTTCGAGCTCGAGCGCAGGTCAGTGGAGATCGACCGTATACGGTGACGTCGGCCGGCTGCCGGCACCGGCCGGGAAGCCGTAGCTCGCGCAGAAGTCCTCGCCCCACACGTACAGGCCGAAGGCGCCGTCGCTCGATGCTTCATGGCGACCGTACGTGCACGTGCCGGCCGGGTGTTTCACGCCGGCGCGATTCCGCGTGAGGTCGACCCAGGCGTACTGGATCGAGTCGTCCTTCCCGAGCGACTTCCAGTCCGTGATGGTGCCGGCGCAGTCGAGCGTGACGTCGTGGAAGCCGTTCTCGTCTTTGCGACGAACGAACGTCAGATTGCTGTCCGCATACGTGAAGTCGACGAAGAAGACGTAATGGTCGAGGAACTGTTCGTCGGGAATGATGTTCACGAAGTCCGGATCGCCCTGCGTGCCGTACTGGGTCGCGCCGGACATGTAGACCGCGACGTAGAACGGATAGTCGTTGCCCTGGCTCTTCACCGTGAACGGCGCGTCGGCCGTGAACGTCGCTATCTGTCCAGCCGCCAGCGTCGTCGGAGCATCCCTTGGCGTCGTCGGCTCATAGGTCAACGTCGTTCCGTCGCGCGCGGCGACCACCTTCCAGATCACGGCCTCTGCGGGGGGCGGCTGCATCGCCACGCGGCGGGTCTCGTAGGGGACCGCCGAGTACTTCGATGCCCATTGACCGACGGAAGGTATCTGCTGGTGGAGCGAGTCGCACGCGGCGCTGTTCGACGGGACGTCGACGCACTGGCTGCCTCCGAAGACGGCGACGGGGTGGTTCGTCTGGACGGGCGTGCCGGCCAGGCTGTCGAGCTGCGAGAGCTCGAGGACCTGTCCGCGCTTCAACGTCCACGTGCCGACGAAGCCATGCGGGCTTCCGCTTACGCCGACGCCGTCTTTGACGTCCACGGTCGGTCGCATCTTGATCTCGGTGTCGTCCTGCTGCGCGACGATCTGGATGAACGGAAGGCTTCCGCCGGCGCTCGCCGGCCATCCGTCGACCAGGAAGTAGCTCGTTCCCCACGAAGCGGACGGAATGAGCAACGTGGCCGACGGGATATAGCTCTTCGCGCCGCCGTACGGATAGATCGAATAGGCCGATACGGGCGCATCCGTCGAGAGATGGAATGCGTCGTATATGGTCGTGCCGTGTTGCTTGATCGGATTGTCATGGAACGCGACGTTGACGCCGTCCGGGCAACCAATCCAATTGTTGCCCACGGCCGGCTCGCCTTGCGCGAGGAAGACGATGCCGACCTCGCCCGGCGGGATCGTGCCCAATAGCGGATCGTAGGCAATCGTGCCGTCTGCCGCCGTCTTGGCGCGATAAACGCTGTTCGAGATGTCGAGTGCTGCGCTCCCATACTCGGCAGTGACCTTGACGGGAGTGCTCCACGTGTTCGCCACGAATGCCGCGTAACAGGAGGTCTGGCTCTCGTGCCCGACGTCCGGCGGAACGGTCCAGAAGGAGCACCCGATCGACCCCTGAGATGCCGCCGCGCTGTCGCACGCCGAAACGCAATGCCCTCCGGCACACCCCATCTCCGCCGAGCACGCCTCCACTGTCTGGTCGGTGCAGCCGTCGACGACCGAATGGAGATCGCGCGAGCACCGGTGACCCGTACACGCAGGCGGCGGCGCGGCCTCTTCGGCTCCGCTGTCCGTGATCGGGATGAGGGGCGGGTCGGGCGGAAAGCTGTTGTTCTTCGAGCTGCAGGCGGCGAACCCACCGACGAGCGTCAACGTTACGGCGACGCCTTTCCATCGATTGAAGAGATTCATCAGAGTTCTCCGCGCAAGCCCGAGCTCAATGGAAGACGACGGCGGTGGGAGAGACATGGCGTGCTTCGTCACGCGTGCCGAGCGCGAGCTGCCCCGATGTGTTGTCGCCCCAGCACTGCACGCTTCCGTCGTCGGAAAGAATGCAGGTCGAGAACATCCCCACAGCGACGGCCACTACGGCGTGCTTCAAGCCCTGCACCATCGTGGGGACGTACACGCCGACGAGGGACTCGTAGCCGAGCTGTCCGGACTTGTTCATCGCTCCCCAGCAGCTGAGCGAACCGTCGCTCAGTCGCGCGCAGCTGTGGGTGACGGAGATGGCCACCTGAGTCGGCCACGCCTGCGTGTCGAAGAGGATCTCGGTGACGGTCGGTGCTCCTTGCAGGGAGCCGATGCCGAGCACTCCGTTGGTGTTGTGTCCCCAGCCGAAGAGACGTCCGTCGCTGCCGAGCGCAACGGCGCTCCCGTTGGACGTCGCGACCTGCAGGACGGTCGGGACCCCCGTGACCGGCGCGGGCGTCAGGTCCTGCATGAACGGCGTGCCGCGTCCGAGGAGCGTGGTGTCCGAGCCCCACGAGAACAGCGTTCCCTGCGAGCCGATCGCGAATCCGCCGGCCTGAGCGACGGCCGCGGCGACCGCGTGCTGCGCGCCGAGCGGCATGACGACGTTGCCCATCCCCCACTGGTAGCTGTTGCCCCAGCAGAAGAGATCGCCGGTCGTGAGCACGGCGCAGCTGCGAGTGTCGCTCACGGACAGCTTCGTCGCCGCGGGCACCTCGGTCACCGGCGTCGGCGTCGGGTTGTTCGCGCCGAAGCATGCGACGCCGCCGTCCGGGTGGGCGACGCACGTTTGCTGCGAGCTCACCGAGATGTCGACGGCGTCGGAGAGACCGGTGAGCACGACGGGCGTCGCGCCCGCGTTGGGATCGCCTCCGGCTACGAAGTCGCCGAGCGGGCTCGGATCTCCCCAGCAGCGAATGGCTCCGTCCGTGGCCGTCGCGCAGTAGTGCTTGTCGCCGGCGACGATCTTCGTGATGCACGGCGAGACGGCACACGCGACTTGCGGCGCGGAGCCGTCGAACGGCGCGCGCGGGGCCGCGGAATCGACGACGCTGGCGTCTCGAGCGGGCGAGTCTGCGCCCGCGTCGATCGGCGTGCTCACGTCGGGCGTGCCGGCTTCCGGCGGCGGCGCCGCGGCGTCGCCACCGCCACCGCACGCGATCAAGATACCGGCGGCGAGGAGCAGACTCCCCGCCGCAACGGAGACGAGGGCCTTCATGGTGTCACCGTTCGGTGGAGAGCAACGTCGTCGCCCACGGCCCACATATCGGGACCGCTCGGCGGAACGACCGCCCCTTGGATCGAGTGGAGGTCCTTCAGCAGCGGCGTTCCCGGCGTGATCGACACGCGCCCGATCTGCCACGTCGTTCCGTCGTAGTGGCGAACGCCACCGGGTCCGGCGAGCCACGCGTTCTTGCTGTCGGTCGCCCAGATGGCCTGAGGGCCGACATAGT
>JAXDMI010000521.1:0-5966 GCA_034666145.1 Myxococcales bacterium
GACGGCGGCAATCTCTACGCGCTCGAGAACGTGATCTGGCCGCCGCTCGTCGCGCGCGTGCTGTCGCTCGTGCAGCAGCCGACCAAGCTGCGCGACGTCTTGAAGGCGGCAGCGCGGAGCGGCGGTCTCGGCGCCGGCGACGTGCTGCGAGGTCTCGAGATCCTCGTCGCGGGCGGCCTCGTGACGTGGCGTTGAGCTAGCGCAGCGTGATCCGCGGTTCACGCCCTTGACAAATCGCGAGCTCGAAGACGCGTAATCACTCGCGAATCACCGGTGTGGGCGCTGGTACGTGGGTTGCACACGGCGCAAATCGAAGTACTCGCCCTCCTCTTCTCTTCTGTCGCTCGTGCGGAGTGTCCTCGTCATGCGGCCCTATGCCCTCGCTTGCTTGCTTGCTCTAGCTTCCTTCACGCTCGTCGCCGGCGCTTGCAACTTCAAGCTCGGCGACGACACCGAAGGCGAGATGGGCAACCTTCGCTTCTCTTATTCGGGGCCGGGCTGCTTCTTCGGTTGTGCGCTCGACAAGAAGGCGCTCCAAGGCGCGAAGGTCTCCGTCGCGGTGAGCGGCGATACGCAAGGCGGTCTCACCGGAACGATCGACGAGGACACCGCCGCGACCGTCTCGACGCAGACCGAAGTGTGCACGTGCTCGTCGGGCAGCGCTTCGAAGGTGCGCTCGCGAGTCGTGCAGAACGGGCAGCGCTGCGAGTCCGGCGAGACCATGACGTGCACGATGACCATCGAGGTCACCGCCGTGCGACAGGGCTTCAGCAAGCTCAAGGTCCTCGACGGCAAGGGCGCCGTCGTCGATCAGGTCGACATCGCGGTGCGACCTGCCGCGCGGCTCGATCTCGCGGTGACGTCGAAAGAGGCCGCCGCGTCGAAGGAGGCCGCCGTCGCACCGAAGGACGGCGTCTACACGCTGAAGAGGCACGCCGATGCGAGGCTGTCCGTGAAGGCCTTCGACAGCGACGGCGACGAGCTGTTCTGGTCGCGCGACGGCGTGACGTTCACGTACGACAACGAGCAGGTGGTCTACGGCGCCGGCGCAAGCTTCAGCGCGAACGCCGACTCGCTCACCGTGTTCGCGGAAGGAGATGCGACCGCCGACGTCGCGAGCGCCGGCGAGACCGCGCGCGCCACCGCGCGCTTCCACGTCACGCCCTGACCTATTTGCCGGCGGCGCCGGCCGCTCCGCCGCTGAACGGGAGGATCGTCTTCAGGTCGTCGTCGGTGAAGCGGAGCTGCAAGCCGAGGAAGTAGTCGCGGCGCTCCGGCAGGAAGATGTGGTCGACGCCGCCGAGCAGCCAGAGACGGTGAATGAACTCGTAGCCGACATAGAGGCGGTAGCGAGGCTTGATCTCCTCGCCGAATCCGAAGAGGTCCTGCACGATCTCGAAGCGGTTCGAGAGGAGATGCGTGTCGAGACCGACGCCGCCCGTCGACTCCTTGATGCCGAAGCGACCGGTGAACGGACCGATGCGCCGCGCGAACTGGATCGTGAAGCGGAAGGCGTCGGTGGTGGTCGTCTGCACCGTGCGGTAGTGCGCGGGCTGCGTGGGGTTCGTCGTGTCCGTGTCGGTCTGCGTGAAGCTCGTCTTACCGCGCGGATCGTTGATGAGCTCGATGACGTAGTACTTGTCCTCGCGCGGCTGCAGTCGGAGCTCGACGTAGCTCTTGATGGTGTTGGAGAGGAAGTTGTAGTCGCTGCGCAGGCCGACGATGGTCTGCAGGCGACGGAGGCCGTCGACGTAGTCGTTCACGCCCTCGGCGACGCCCTGCACCTCGTTGATGAGCGCTTCGTCCTTGCTGAGTCGTCCGATCGTGCCTTCGCCGCGATCGACGCGACCGGCGACGCTGTCGATGTGACCGAGCGCGCTCTCGAGGCTCTTGCTCGCGCGGTTGATCCGCTCCGCGGTCTGGCGCAGCTCGCCCGATTGCCCGTTCTCGCCTTGCGCGGCGAGGAGGCCCTTCACGTCCTCGGTGATGAGCCGGACGTTGACGAGGATCTTCTGGAGCTCGGGGCCGCTCGTGAGCGTGATGTGATTCACGTTCTCGAGCGTGTCGTGGATGACCGTGCGGTTCTCGCGCACCGTGAGGTTGATGGCGTCGGTGGCCTCGGCGAGGTTCTTGAGGATGGCCGACAGGTTGCGACCGCCCTCCTCGCTGCCGACCGAGTTGGCGAGCTGCTGCGCGACCTTCTCGACGAGATCGGCGATGCGCCCGACGGTCTCCTTGAGGTCCTCGACCGAGCGCGCATCGGGCATCGTCGTGATCTCGTCGCCGTCCTTCTTGTCGGGCTCGCCGATGCCTTCGGTGAGCACGATGATGTTCTCGCCGAGGATTGATGCGCTCTTCACGCCCAGGCGCGCGCTCTCGTGGAGCTTCACGTCGCCGTTGACGCGGACGTCGACGCGCGCCTGACCGTTCTCGAGGCGGATGTCGTCGATCTGCCCGACGGGAATGCCGGCGATGGCGACGCGCGAGTGCTTCGCGATGCCGGTCGCGTCCTTGAGATAGGCGTGGACGACGTAGGTCTTGCCTTTGCCGACCGCGGTACCGAGCGTCTTGACGACGAGGTACCCCGCACCCGCCGTCACGACGACGAAGAGGCCGATCTTGGCCGCCTGCGAGACCTTAGCCATCCTCTCGCGGTCGTACGTTAGACGAGGCGAGCCCAAACTTCACGGCCAAAGGTGCGAGTTTTGGCTTCGTTTCGTGGTCGTAGGTGGTGCCTCGGGGGCGCGACAATTCGGTGCCGAAGCGTGAGCGACTCCTCCGATTCCGCGGCCTTGGCGAGGATCCGGTGCCGAATCGTCGGCGAGCCACGCGAATCCGCCGATCAGGGCAGCAACGTGAAGTCCACGTGGTCCTCCGAGACCACCGCGCCACTCGCGTCGTAGGCCGTCGCGGTCAGCGTTTTCTCGCCCATGTACTGGAACGTGTACGAGAGCGCGAAGTCTTCCGGCGCGTTCGTCGACGTGCCGAAGTCCAGCGTGCCCTGGCTGTACACGACCTTCACGACACGCGGGCTCGTCGCCTGCGTCTTCACCACGAAGCCGTTCTTCAGCATCGCGTCTTGCGTTGGCGCCACCCACCTCAGGCCGCCTGACGCGACCACTTCGGTGCTCCCGCTGCCATCGGACGGCGGCGTGTCCGAGCCCACCGCTGCCGCGCTCGACGTGCCACGCGTGCAGGGGCCGCCCGGATCCTTGCCGTGAAACTCGTAGTGCCACGACTCCTTGCTCACCGTGCGCACGAAGCCGAACTTCGACGCATTGCGCGAGAGCCACGTCGACGTCGACACGTCGAGCGCGAGCCCGCTCTGGTGATTCGAGTAGCCTGGCTTCGCGGCGAGGTTGCCGTTGTTGCAGCTGTGGTTCACGTAGCAGCTGTAGAGATGCCTCTGCTCTTCCATCGTGCGGAACCCGCTCGTCAGTGAGAGCCGCACGCCTTCGGCATTCGCCGCGCCCTGCATCTTCAAGAACGCGTGTCCCGTCGCCTTCGTGGTCGGCTTGCCGCCCACGTGGATGACCTGGATGGAGAACGGCTTGCCGTGGTCATACGCGAGGTCCGTCCGCTCCTGGCAGCTCACCGTCGAGCGGAGCTCGTCGTTCGATTGACCGACCGGCTCCTCTTCCTGATCGCCGTCCGTCGCATCGCTCGGATCGTCCGCCACCGGCGCCGCGCATCCGACGAACGTGGAGAACGAAGCCATCGACACCGCGAGCGAGAACACGAGCGACCTGGAGACGAGCATTCGCCTACCTTTCAGCAACATGTGTGCCGACCGATCGGTCCTTCACCGAGGCTCGCTTTTTACGCCGGATCCCGATCGCGCGCTCGCCGGAGCCCTCGCTCGGACGGGGCGCTCGGCGGCTCCGCGATCCACGGGATCCGACCAGGTCAGAGCGTCCGCGCGACCGCCGCCAGCCAGCTCCCGCGCGCATAGATGACGCAGTACGCGACCGCGCTCGCGACGTTCACGATCGCGACGCACTGAAAGAGGTTCGTCAGCGAGCCGTGCATCACGCCCATCGCGACGAGACACAGCGGGATCTGCAGGAGCAGGATCACCGCGGCGTCGATCGCGAACGTCGTGCGCGTCGCGCCCGCTCCCGCCATCGCGTTGCCGAGCACGATGCCGGCGCCGAGCGCGAGATACGACGGCGCGACCACGTGCAGATACGAGAGCGCGATCGACACCGGCGCCACCTCGTCGTCGAACACGTGCAAGATCGCCTCGCCGTACGCGAACACGACCGCGATGAGGATCACGTTCGTGATCGCGTCGTATGCCATCGTGATCCAGCCGCTCCGCTTCGCGCGCGCGGTCTTCTGCGCGCCCAGGTTCTGTCCCACGAAGGTCTGGGCTGCCGTTCCCCAACCCATCGCCACGAACAGCGCCATCGTGTCGAGTCGGAAGACGAGGCCCATCGCCGTCGTCGCAGTCTGGTCCTCTTGCGTCGTGAAGAAACGCGCGACGAGTGAGTTGACGAAGAGCATCGCGCAGATGCGCAGGAAGAACTGCGCGCTCGACGGCCATGCCACCGACGCGATGCGCGCGAGCTCACGCCAGTCCGGAGCGCGCATCCCCTTCGGCGGGAACACGTCGAAGCGGCGCGCGAGGATGATCACGTTCGGCACCAGCACGAGACACCGCGCGATGATGGTGGCCCATGCCGCGCCCACCATGCCCATGCGCGGGATGTGCAGCGCCTGGGCGATCGCGCCGGCCCATCCCAGGAACGCCGGAGCCGGCCCCGGACCAAAGATGAGGAGCACCGCGAGGAAGACGTTGAAGATGTTCCCGCTCACGAGCAACGCCACCGGCGTCTTCGAAGAGCCGAGCGCGCGCTGGATGTTCGTCAGCTGGAGCAGGAAGAAGATCGAGAAGCTCCCCGCCGTCGTGATGCGCAGATAGGAGGTGGCGACCTTCGCGACGTCGCCCTTCGCGCCGATCAGGTCACGCACGATGACACCGGCACCGAGCCCGCCGATCAGCCCGAGGAAGAGGCTGAGGCCCGCGATGATGATCATCGACTGCCAAGCGGCGCGCTGGATGCCGGCCTGATCGCCGGCGCCCTTTCGCTGCGAGAGGATCGCGCCGGCCGCCGTCGACACCCCGTAGCTCACGATGGTACCGAGCGCGGCGACCTGATCGCAGATCCCGATGGCGCCGACCGCCGCCCCGACCTCGCCGGTGGGGAGGCGCGCGATCAGGTATGCGTCGACCAGGTTGAAGGTCGTCTGAAGCGCCATCCCGACAGCGAGCGGCGTGCCGAACCGTGCGACCTCGAGCGCGAGGGGGCCCGAGAGGATCCGGCTTTCTCGGTCCGCGGCCATTCGAGCCGGCGTTGTGTCAGGCTTTGACCCCGGCGGGTATCGCGAAGCGCGTCGCGCGACGCTCAAAGTGACGTCCTGACGGAGAAATTCCAACTGCAGAGCCCAGCCGCAGCGCCACCGCGAACGCTCCCGCGCGCGCGCTAACCGCGCGGATGCTCGTGCCTCCGAAACCGCGATTAGCCGATATGTCCCGCGGAGTTGTCTTTCGACCGAGGAAGAGGCTAAGAGATCTCCATGGCCGCGAAGTCCGACGACCAGGGCGCCACTCCGCCCGGATCATCCGCGCCTCCGCCCGAGCCCGCGCGCCGCGAGGGCGGCGACGTGTCGCCGATGTTCGCGCGCCCGTCGCGACGCGAGATCGTCAAGCGCATCGGGATGTCCGCGGGCGTGCTCGCGGCGTCCGCCGCGCTCGGCAAGCTGACGTGGGATCACGGCGGCTTCGGTGCCGCATCGTCGACCGCCGCGCGCCAGGTCCGCGACTATCGGATGGCTCCAGGTCAGAATCGCCCCGAGCAGCTCGCGGAGCTCGCCATCGCCAAGCAGAAGGAAGGCGAGCCCGAGCCCACCGCCGAGCAGCTCGTTCGCCGCGCCATCGAGGCGATGGGCGGCATGAAGCGCTT
>JAXDMI010000522.1:0-7302 GCA_034666145.1 Myxococcales bacterium
GTCGATTCCCGCTGCATCCGATGGCCGATGGTACCGCACGGCGCGTCGGTCCGAATAAGGCGATTCCCTCCCCAGTGGTGTCGGACTCGAGGACCTGAGTCAAGGAAGCGTGGTCGAGCCGCAGCACGTCACGGAAATGTAGTCGTCGGGGCAGCCACAAACGGCGCCGCACCCGCCGGCGAAGCGTTTTGCGTCGTACCGGAACGTGATGGCATTTCCAGAGCGGTAGACGTCGCCATAATCGGGCACAGGAGGATTGGCGAGGCTGGCCGTATCGTATTCGCGATACAGCTGGTTCGTCGTGTTGCTCGCGACGAACCAAGGGGCCGTGTGCGAGCAAGCGGCGGTGTTGTGGATGGCGTCGAGTCCCGGCGAGTCGGTACACAGACCGCCTTGAGGGTCGGACGTATTTCCGACCAAGGCGGGATAGACGTGGAACGTCAGTCCGGTGTCGACGTGGGGTTGGTCGATCGTCGTGCACACGTAGCCACCGTCGATCACCTGCGACGTGTGGTAGACGTGCTTCCAGTAGCACGTCACTCCCCCCGCGGACGTGCACCCGCCGTCGCCTGCCGCATCCGCGCCGTCGGCAGCATCCGCAGCATCCGCAGCATCCGCAGCATCCGCGTTGCTCGCGTCGCCGCCGCCGTTCCCTTCGCTCGAGGCATCGGCGGTGGTTCCGCCGCCGTCGATCGAGCCGTCGGGCAGGGCGCATACAGAGCGCGTTCCATCGCTGACACATACGTTCGTCGTGCAGTCGCCGTCGCTCGTGCACAGCTCGCCGACGTTTCGCTTCACGTTCGCGGAACCGTCATCGCTCGTCGAGCACGCCTCGGCGACAGCGGCCGCGATGAAGATCGCGACGAGACCGATGCGGACACCCGGCCAGCCCTTCCCCATATCTCGAGTTTATCACGCGCCTCAGGTTCCGCTGCCCGGGACGCGCAGCGGCGCGCAAGATCTACGAGTCAGCGTATGCTCATGTAGACACGATGCACCGCGCCTGGATTTGCATCGTTTCGATGGTGATCGCGGCCTGTTCGTCGGCCGGAAGCGAAGGCCAGCCGACGGCGGGTCGAGGGGTTGACGCTGGCCCGACGGCGGCAACAGATTCCAGTGTCGTCGCCATCGTTTCGCCCAACGGCGATCCCACCTACGTGTGCAGCGCGGAGGTCATCGGTCCGCGGACGATCCTGTCCGCCGGCCACTGCTTCAAGGGCGGCAATTACGACAAGACAGGCTGGTCGTTCGAAGTCTTCCTCGGCAACGACGACCACGCGCCGGCGAGCGGTGATCGCCGCGTGAGGATCACGAGCTTCCGCCTTCATCCGGACTATCTGGCCGACATTCCGCGGGCCGACGGATCGGACGCTGACATCGCCGTCGCCTTCGTCGACGAAGACCTCGGAGTGACGCCGCTGCCGTTCAACGCGACGTCACTCCCCGCGCACCTCGAAGGGACGAGCGGCCGCTACGTCGGTTTCGGTTCGAACGCCGTGAGCGAGAAGGGTATTCGTCACGCCGAAGCCGCGCGCATCGTCGATGTGTCTCCGTTGGTCGTATCGATGACGGCAGGCCGGATTCCTTGCCACGGCGACTCGGGCGGGCCGCTCTTCCTATCGCTCGGCGGGGTCGAGACCATCGTCGGCATCGGCCACACGTCGAACGTCGACGATAGGGGCAACTGCGTCGTCGGTGCCGACTACACGCGCACCGACCTCTTCGCAGATTTCGTGAACGCCGCGCTGAACTGACTCCTCGTTCGCAACCCGACAACACGCGTGTCCCATCTTCGCGCCGCGTCGCGCGGCCGACTGCGACGATGCGCACGTCAACCGTTCGCCTACACTCGCACTTGCCGAGTGCGCAGCAACAACCTCGCCCCGCTTGCGCCGCTAGGGCCCGGTCTCGCGGCGACCTGCGCGACAGCTTTTTCCGTTCGCTCGTCCCTTCCGCGCGCTGCAGCAGGGGCACCGCGTTTGCACGACCGCTCGTCGCCACTCGGCCAAGGAGGCGCGACATGCGAGCGATGGTTTACCGCGGCCCGTATCGGGTCCGGCTCGAGGAAAAGGACATACCGTCCATCGAGCATCCCAACGATGCGATCGTGCGCGTGACGCGCGCCGCGATCTGCGGATCCGATCTGCATCTCTACCATGGGCTCATGCCCGACACGCGCGTCGGCATGACGTTCGGTCACGAGTTCGTCGGCGTCGTGCACGAGGTCGGACCGTCCGTGCAGAACCTCGTGAGAGGCGACCGCGTCCTCGTGCCGTTCAACATCTCCTGCGGCTCCTGCTACTTCTGCGCGCGCGGCCTCTACAGCAATTGCCACAACGTGAATCCGAACGCGACCGCGGTCGGAGGCATCTACGGCTACTCACACACGTGCGGCGGATACGACGGCGGACAGGCCGAGTACGTGCGCGTTCCCTTCGCCGACGTCGGGCCGGGAAAGATCCCCGAGTGGATGAGCGAAGACGACGCGGTCCTCCTCACCGACGCATGTCCCACCGGCTATCAAGCCGCCGAGATGGGATCGATCCACGAAGGCGACACCGTCGTCGTCTTCGGCGCAGGTCCCGTCGGGCTCTTCGCGGCGAAGTCGTCGTGGCTCATGGGCGCGGGGCGCGTGATCGTCGTCGATCACCTGGATTACCGACTCGAGCTCGCAAGGACCTTCGCTCAGGCAGAGACGATCAACTTCACGCAGGTGAACGACATCGTTCAGCACCTCAAGGAAGCGACGGCGTTCCTCGGTGCGGACGTGTGCATCGATGCCGTCGGCGCCGAG
This sequence comes from Myxococcales bacterium, assembly GCA_034666145.1. Classification (GTDB taxonomy): domain Bacteria; phylum Myxococcota_A; class Polyangia; order Polyangiales; family Polyangiaceae; genus Labilithrix. The sequence continues at coordinate 2,795 of JAXDMI010000522.1, forward strand.
GCAGACGGGAGCTTCTTCCAGGTGCTCGCCGCCAACAAGCTCAAGATGCAAGCGGGCTCACCCGTCGCGCTCAACTGGGCGATCGACTCCGTGCGCAAAGCAGGGACCGTGTCCGTGGTCGGTGCGTACGGGCCGCTCTTCACCGGCGTGAAGTTCGGCGACGCGATGAACAAGGGACTCACGATGCGAATGAACCAGTGCAGCGTGAAACGGCATTGGCCGCGTCTCTTCGAGCACGTGAAGAACGGCTTTCTCGTGCCGAGCCAGATCATCACGCACTCGATCCCCCTCGAAGAGATCGCCGAGGGCTATCACATGTTCTCGAGCAAGCTCGATAACTGCGTCAAGCCAATCCTCGTCGTCTCGCAGGCTGCGTGAAAGGAGCTCATCGTGCCGTACATCGCAGAAAAGCCGAAGCTTCACGACGACAGCAACGTGCTACGCGCCAGGATTCCGGGCTGGGGCGTGGACATCGATCCGAGGGACCGGCCCGCGGTACCGAAAGAGAAGTTCGATCTGAGCGCGACCGGCGCGCACTGGCAATTCCCCGAGCGGCAGATCGAGACGTGGCCGCGGGAGAGATCCACCGAGCACCGGTTCCTGACGCCCGTCTTCGGGACGGTCTGCCCTCCTCGCGGATTGTCCGGCGTGATCCGCCGCTACGCGTACACCTTCAGTGAAGGACGCTTGGCGCATTGGACACTGCTCATGCTCGGAGATCGCATCGACGTCCTCGAGAGCCGTATCACCGGCCTCCTCCGGGGACGACCGGACACGCCGCGCGAGCTGGGCCTTCGCGCCGAGATCAAGAGACACGGCATCCGTTCGCGCGTGGGTCGGCACCGCGCCGATCTCATTCACCTCCCGATCGACGTCCTCATGTTCACAGTCCCGAGGATATTCGCGATCGTCGGCGCGGCGAAGCTGATCGGGGCCGTGACACGTGGCGTCCAGCGCCGTCAGCGCCGCCGAAGCATCATCGGGCGGCTCCTGCACGCGCGTTAGCGCGCGACAGCAGCGTGGCGTCACTCGTCGGGGAGCGGCTCGTCCCCGGCGACGACGCACGTCGCGCACTCGGTATCGAGCCGCATGATGTAGACGTGCGCCCCCGCAGCGCGCAGCGCACGCGCGACGCGCCATGCTTCGTCGCGTGGAACGTCGGTGCACGCTGCGCGGGTGACGGTCCCCTCCTGGGAGAGCACCATGTAGCGCTCGTCGTCGCTCATCGACATTCGTCGTAAGCGGTATTCGGGCCGTCGTCTATAGTTCGGGATAACGAACCTATGGCAAAAACCGGACGGGAACGTTCGGGGGAACGAACCAAAGGCAACTCGGCCGCAACGTGCCTCCCCTCACATGGTCCGCAGGTACTCGTGGACGAGCGCAACGGCCATCGCGCCCTCGCCGACGCCCGACGCGACGCGCTTGATCGAGCCCGACCTCACGTCGCCTGCTGCGAACACGCCGGCGCGCGTCGTCTCGAGCACGAACGGAGATCGCGCATGCGACCAGCCGCTGGAACGTGAAGCCGCGCGCCCCGTCGTGACGAAGCCTTTGTCGTCCTTCTCGATCTCGGCGGGCAGCCACTCCGTTCGTGGGGTCGCGCCGATGAAGCTGAAGAGCCCCGGCGTCTCGAGCGTTCGCGCCTCCTTGGTCTTGTCGTTCACGACCTCGACGGCGTGCAAGACTTCGTCACCGATCATCCGGCGTACCCGCGTGTCGAGGAGCACTTCGATGTTCGGCGTCTTCTCGATCCGCTGCACGAGATAGCTCGACATGCTCTTCGAGAGGCTCTCGCCGCGCACGACGACGTAGACCCTGTGCGCGAGGCTGGAGAGAAACACGGCCGCCTGGCCGGCGGAGTTCCCGCCGCCGACCACGACGGCATTCACGCCCCGGCAGATCGGCGCCTCGACGGGCGTCGCCGCGTAGTAGACGCCGCGTCCCTCGAAGCGTTCGCAGTCCGCGGCCTCGAGCCGGCGGTAGTCGGCGCCGCTCGCGATGATCAGGCACTTCGTCCAGCTCTTCTCGCCGCCGTCGACCTCGACCACCACGTAACGGTTCTCGAAGGAGAGGCGCGTGACCGTCACGGCGACCGGGAGGTGCGCGCCGAACTTCGCCGCTTGAATCGCAGCCCGTTCCGCGAGCTCGGCGCCGGTGATCCCGGTCGGGAAGCCGAGATAGTTCTCGATGCGCATGCTGCGGGCGGCCTGACCGCCGGGCGCCGTCTGCTCGAGGACGAGCGTGTCGAGGCCCTCCGATGCGCCGTAGACCGCGGCGGCGAGACCTGCGGGGCCCGCTCCGACGATGATCAGATCGTAGACCTTCGCTTCCAGCGGTTGCCGGATGCCGATGGCCGCTGCGAGCTCCGCATTGGAAGGATTGCGGAGGACGTGGCCGCGCCCGATCGCAACGATTGGCGTCTCCGCTTCGGTCACTCCGAATTGTTCGAGGAGCTTCTTCACCTCGGGGTCGCCTTCGAGATCGAGCGTGAGGAAGGGAACGTGGTTCTTCGTGAGGAGCTCGCGGATCCGGAACGTGTCCTTCGTGTGGCGTGAGCCGATGAGCCGCAGACCGGCGAAGGTGCCTTGTTCGCCGAGGAGCTGACGGCGCGCGATGAACGCTTGGAGAATCTTGTCGCCGATCATCGGCTCGCGGTTGATGACCTGCTGCAAGCTCGTGGCAGCGATCGTGTACACCTCGCAATCGCTCCGAGCGACGGTGCTGACGAACGAGCGGGCGCCCGCGAGCGTGGATACCTCACCGGTGAAATCGCCGGGGCCGTACACGGCGATCACTCTGGACTCGGTGCCCGACTCGTCACGCACCTCGAGCTCGCCTGAGACGACGACGAAGGCGCTCGCCGCGCACTCTCCACAGCGGACCAACGCTTCGCCGCGGCGGTGGCGCTCGAGTGGTGCCTCCACGCAACGAGCGACCTTCGCGATCTCATCGGGAGTGAGCTTCGGGAAAGCGACTGCGCGGAGGTCCTCGGCAGCCATGGTTCAGAAGGGATATGCGAGGGGTTGGTGTTGGATGCTGATCCATTGGACCGTCGTGAGCTCCTCGATGATCCATTCACCGTTGTAGCGTCCGATGCCGCTGTTCTTCTCGCCGCCGAACGGACACGTCGCAACGTCGTTCACGGGTGAGTCGTTCACGTGCGTCATTCCGGCCTGGATGCGCTGCGCGAAGCGATTACCGCGTTCGACGTCACGTGTGACCACCGCCGCCGAGAGCCCGTACTCGGTATCGTTCGCGACCTCGAGCGCCTCGCTCTCACCGTGGACCTCGATGATCGGCGCGATCGGTCCGAAGAGCTCTTCTCGCGCGATCGACATCTGATTGGACACGCCGACGAAGACGTGCGGCGGGAAGACGAGACCTCGCGGCTCGCCTCCGAGCAGCTGACGAGCGCCTTGCGTTACTGCGCGGCGCACGTGTTCGAGATGCGTTGCGAGCTGTTGCTGGTTCACCACCGGACCGATGACGGTATCGGTGTCGTTCGGATTACCGACCTTCAACCTCGCGACGTACTTCGTGAACCGCTCGACGAACTCGTCGTGCACCTTCGCATCGACGATGAGTCGGTTGATGGCCATGCAAATCTGGCCTTGATGCAGGAACTTTCCGAAGACGGCGATGCGTACCGCGAGATCGAGATCGGCATCATCGAGGATGACGGTGGGACTGTTGCCTCCGAGCTCGAGGGCCACTCGCTTCAACAGGTCCCCTTTTGCCGCGAGCTCGGCGATGTGCTTTCCGACCGCGGTCGAGCCGGTGAACGAGATCACCCGTGGCACCGGATGCAGCACGAATGCATCTCCGAGCGCGGAGCCACGCGCGACGATCACGTTGAGCACGCCGGGAGGAAGACCGGCCTCCTCGTAGATCTTCGCGAGCAGGAGACCTCCCGTGACCGGAGTGTCGGACGCCGGCTTCAGAACGACCGCGTTGCCGAGCGCCATGGCTGGCGCGATCGATCGGGAGCTCAGATGTGTCGGAAAGTTCCACGGGCTGATCATCCCCACCACGCCGACGGGGTGGCGGTAGACACGACTCTCCTTGCCGGGAATGTTCGTCGGCACGATGGAGCCGGAGGCGCGTGACGGAAACGTCGACGCCTCGAGCGTCACGCCGTGGGCGTACTCCCACTCGACCTGGGCCTTGCTCCGCGTGCTTCCGGATTCGTGGACGAGCCAGTCCACGATCTCCTCGCGCCGCGCTTCCATGATTCCTGCCGCGCGCCTCAGGACGGCTGCGCGCTCTTCCGGCAGCGTGGCGGCCCAGCGCGGCTGTGCAGCAGCCGCGGCGCGATAAGCTTTGTCGAGGTCGCCTGCTGACGCGAGCGGGATGCGGGCCAAGACGTCGTTCGTGTACGGGTCTTTGTCCTCCGAGAAGCCGTCACCGCTTCCGTGGCGCCAGCGACCCTCGATGAACATCTTGTCGAAACCGTCGTACCGGGACCGTTCCACCCGCGGAGCTCGCTCACTGATCGCTGCCGCCAT
>JAXDMI010000523.1:0-4159 GCA_034666145.1 Myxococcales bacterium
CCAGACGCTTCCGCAGGGTTCTTCTGGACGTGTGACCAACGCCGGCCGCAAGGGCGCGAGGGCGCGAGGTCGATCGCTCGCTTCTACGACTAGATTTGCGTGACCTCGTGAAAACACTCAGTCGGGGAGGCGGGATTTGAACCCGCGATCTCAAGCACCCAAAGCTTGCGCACTACCGGTCTGTGCTACTCCCCGAAGGCGCCTGGTCTACCACGTCTTCCGCGGCGTCGCATCCGACGCGCCACGACCCTCTCCCGCGAGGGTTTTGCCCTGCGATTTCCCCGGTCGCGTGAATGAGCCTATGCTCCACCACCGACCATGAACGCTCACGTCGAGCAGCTCGTCGGGCGCACCCTCGGGGGGCGGTACCGGCTCGAACGCACGCTCGGCGTCGGTGGGATGGGGGCCGTCTTCGAGGCTACGCAGATCGGACTGGGACGCACCGTCGCCGTCAAGGTCCTCCTCGACGTCGACCCGCGTGGGATCGCTCGCCTCAAACAGGAAGCCCTCACCGCCGGCAGCCTCAGCTGCCCGCACGTCGTCTCCATCTTCGACTTCATGGCGCCCGACGGGGAGCCGCCCTTCATCGTCATGGAGATCCTGCCCGGGCACTCGCTCGCCAAGCTCCTCCAGCAACAGCGAACGCTCGCCGTACCGCGCGCTGCGCGCATCGCTTCGCAGATGCTCATCGGGCTCGAGGCTGCGCATCGCGCCGGCGTCATCCATCGCGACGTCAAGCCCTCCAACACCTGGCTCGTCTTCGGGCCCGGCATCGACGAGCACGTCAAGATGCTCGACTTCGGGATCGCCAAGATGCTCGGCGGCGACGGGCCCGGGCTCCACACCACCACCGGCTCCGTCGTCGGCACGCCCGCATACCTCGCGCCCGAACAGCTCCGCGGCATGCCGCTCGATGCGCGCGTCGACATCCACGCCATGGGCGTCGTCCTCTTCGAGATGCTCAGCGGCGCACGCCCCTGGCGCTCCGACACCGGCTCCATCTACGCCGAGATCCTCGAGCGACAGCCGCCGCCCATCCACACCCTCGCGCCCAACATCCCGCCCGCGCTCTCGCAGATCGTCGAGCGCGCGCTCGCCAAGGATCCCGCCGCTCGCTTCCAGCGCGCCGCCGACATGCGCGCAGCGCTCGAGGCCTTCGCGGCGAACAGCGCCAACATGCCGGCCACCGTGATGGGCGGCCTCTCGTCATCGACAAACACGTTCGGCGGCGTCGCGCCCACCATCGGCAACGTGCCGCCCACCATGGGCATGACGCCGCCCACCATGGGCATGACGCCGCCGCCTTACTCGGCACCCTACGGCTTCCAGCCCGCGTCGAGCATGTATCCCTCCGCGCCGACCCTGCCGCCGACGGCTTCGGGCGGCTACCCCATCCCGATGCACATGCAGACTGCACCCATCGCGGCGCAGCCTCGGGCGCGCGCCGGGTTCGCATTCCCCTTCTTGCTCGGCGGCGGCATCGTGGTGCTCGCCGGCGGCGCCATCGTCGTCGCGTTCCTCCTGGGACGCGATCACGGCAACGCAGCATCCGGCGCCGCCGACGCCGCGCCCGCCGTCGCTGCTGCTCCTGCTGCGGGCAACGCACCGAGCACCGCGAACGACGCCGGCGCGCGCACCGCATCCCCCGCTGCCACGACGAAAGGCGGCAAGCCCGCGACCGCTGCTCCCGCTGCCACTGCTCCCGCTGCCGCCGCCGGTGCCGTGGCGGCGACGGGCGCGACCTCCGCGCGGTGCGAATGCGAGACGCCACGCGGCGGCCTCATCTGCACCGTCACGAAGACGCCGAACTGCAGCTGCGCGACGCCGACCCTCGCGGCGCTCTGCCCCGTCAAACCGGACGCGAACAACAACTGCTCGGTCCATCCGGGCGGCCTCCTCCCCTACAGCGGCGCGGGACGCAAGAACGGAGAGACCTGCTCCGGCTTCACCGTCCTCAGCGACGGAAGCACGTCGTTCATCACGGGCGTCACCGATTGCCAGTTCTGTTACGGCCGCGACAAGATCGCGGGCGTCCCGGGCGCACCGTGCCGCGGTCAGATCGGCACCGGCGAGACCAACATCGAAGGCCATCTCGTCTGCGACCGCTGATCGACGCGAGAGATCGCTCCTCGCTCACAGCTCGGTGATCTTCTCCAGCGACTTCTGCTCTGCCGGCACGCCCAGCACCGCGGCCACTACCCCCGCGATCACCATCAGCCCCGCGCCGATCAAGTACCCCACGAACACCCTCGACCGGCTCCCGCTCTCGACGAGGTACCCGAACAGCGCCGGTGCCGCGACGCCGCCCGCCGCCGTGCCCGTCGCATAGAACAGCGCGATCGCCATCCCGCGCAGCTCCACCGGAAAGAGCTCGCTCACCGTCAGGTACGCCGAGCTCGCGGCGGCAGACGTCACGAAGAAGACGACGCACCACATCATCGTCTGCGTCGTCGCGTTCAGCCAGCCGTGCGCGAGGCCGAAGCCCGTGATGGCGATCAGCACGCCGCTCACCAAATAGGTCACCGAGATCATCACGCGGCGGCCGATCGTGTCGAACAAGTGGCCCAGTACCAGCGGGCCCACCAGGTTGCCTGCCGCGAACGGAAGCAAGTACCACCCGATGCGCCCTGCCGGCACTCCATAGAAGCGCGCCAGCACCAGCGCATAGGTGAAGAACACGCCGTTGTACGCAAACGCCTGCGCGATCATGAGCGACAAGCCCAGGATCGTGCGCCGCAAGTGCTTCTTCAGCAGCACGCGCGCGATCGACGTGAACGTCACCACGCCCTTCGCCTCGAGGCACTCCGCCTTCTTCGGCGGCGGGAGCGGCTTCCCTTGCGCCTCTTCGATCTGGTGCTCGATCTCGCTGATCACGTTGTTCGCCTGGTCGATACGGCCGTGCAGCAAGAGCCAGCGCGGGCTCTCCGGAACATGATGGCGGACGAACAGGATCGACAGCCCCACCAGCGCGCCCACCCCGAACACCGCACGCCACGCGATGGCATGCGGCAAGATCCCTGCGTTCAACACCAAGAGGGTCATCGCCGCGCCGAGCGCCGTTCCCAGCCAGTACGTGCTGTTGATCGCGAGGTCCGCGCGGCCACGCACCCGGGCCGGCAAGAGCTCGTCGATCGCAGAGTTCACCGCCGAGTACTCACCGCCGATGCCCGCGCCGGTCAGCGCACGCAGCACCGCGAACGAGGCAAAGCTCCACGACAGCGCCGACGCCGCGGTCGCCGCGAGGTACAGCGAGAGCGTCACCAGGAAGAGCTTCTTCCGGCCGAACATGTCGGTCAGCCGGCCGAAGACGAGCGCGCCCGCGATCGCCCCGAACAGATACGCGCTCGCCGCAGCACCGATCTGCCCCTCGGTGAGGTGCAACGTATCGGGCTCGCGCAGCACCGGCGCAATCGCGCCCACCAGCGTGACCTCGAGGCCGTCGAGCATCCACGTGATCCCGAGACCGATGATCACGCGCCAGTGCCACCTCGACCACGGGAGCCGATCGAGCCGTTGCGGCACGTCGGTCTCGAAGCGCGTGCCGGCAGGGAGCGCGGCGGTGGTCATCCCCCTCTTCCTTTGCAACGCGTGCACCCGCGCGGCGCCGGCGCGGCACAGCTCGAGCTCGCCGCGCTATGCTCGCGGCGGCGACCGCCATGTTCATCAAGCCCATCCCGCCGCCTTACGACCCGCTCGACTGGGCGAAGAAGCCCTTCGCCGAGAAGAGCTCGATGGTCTGCAACTCGTGGGCGATGCAGGGCTACGGAACGCCGCTCGGCGTCTACTTCGTTTACGCGATCAAGATCGCCTTCTACATCGCGGGCTGGTTCTTCTTCTGCAGCTTCACGCCCTTCATGGGGCACCTCGGCAATGTCGCGACGTGGTGGCTCGAGCCCGAAGCATTCCAGAAGGCGATCCTCTGGAGCATGCTCTTCGAGATCCTCGGCCTCGGCTGTGGATCAGGCCCGCTCACCGGTCGCTACGTGCCGCCCATCGGAGGCGTACTCTACTTCCTCCGTCCCGGCACCACCAAGCTGCCTATTTTTCCGGGCGCTCCGCTCATCGGCAACATCCGTCGCTCGTGGCTCGACGTCCTCCTCTATGCCGCGCTCCTCGGCGTCACGATCGCCGCGCTCACCTCCGCGCATCCGAGCTTCAC
>JAXDMI010000524.1:0-5319 GCA_034666145.1 Myxococcales bacterium
GGCGTCGAGACCGAGCACGCGCACGATCTCTCGCAGCCGCTGCTTCTCGATGTCGCTGACGTGGCTGTCGGCCATCGTCTCTTTCCACGTCGTGGCCACGAAGTCGTCGAAGACTTCGCGCAGGTCCTTCGTCGTCAGCTCCCCTGACGCAAGGAACGCGCGGAGCGAGGACTTTTCAGCCTCGTCGACGACAGCGTCGGAGAAAATGTGAGCGAGCTTGCCGAGGAGCGCCTGCTTCGGATCCATGCGGACCACGGTATCAGGGCGCGCCGCCCTTGATGTGAGTCGCTGACAATCGCACGGGGACGTCGGCCGCGTCGCACGGCACATGCGCGAAGCGTTCTTCGACTTCCGCGGTTCCGTGAAGGCGGGCTCGGCGCTCATGCGTGCCGGGCCCGCCTCCGCTGAATCGTCTCGGCCTTCGCTCAGTTCCGCTGGATGCGAATCGAGCGGACCGTGTCGTTCAGGCTGCCACCCTGATCGTAGCCCGTGATGCAGAAGTTCGTCTCCGTCGCGTTGATCGTCTTCGTCTTCCCCACGCAGTCCGCGGTGTCGTAGACCGTCGCGTGCACGCCCGCGACCATCGACAGCCACGACGGGCCGCTGCCCACGAGGTTCACGCAGCTCGAGCCGTGAATCTGGTCGGTGATCTGGGCAGCGCCGTCGCAGTTCACACGGATGTTGCCCACCACCGGCTGCGTCGTGCACGTGCTGTTGCAGAAGAGGCCATCGACGAAGCCGTCGTCGCAGACCTCGCCCGGGTCGATGGCGGAGTTACCGCAGAGGCCGCAGTGCGCTTGCACGTCGAGAGTCTTCCCGACCCCGAAACAAGGATCGGTGAACGTCGCGTTGTCGGCTGTGACGGCGCACGTGGTCTTCCTGTTGCACGCGGTCGTCACGACCGAGCTGGACGAGCCCGCGTTGCACGTGTTGTCCACGGCGTAAGCTCCACACGCTCCCGTGGGCGTGCCGTAGCTTGCGAACGACACGCTCGTGATCACCGCGCCGCCGTAGCAGGTCAGCGTGACGGTTCCATTTTCGGGGGCCGTCCCGCAGACGTCCGTTTCGACCAAGTCGCACGCCGTGTCGGCGCCGCTCGCGTCGTCTCCCGCCGCGTTCACGCTGTTCGCCGGGCAAGCGGCGCAGGCGTGCGCGACGACGTTCTGGTTCACCGCGCAGAGCGTGGCGTCGCATGTCGTGTTGGCGCCCGTCGCGTCGTCGCCGGCGGCGTTGGTCGTGCCGGCAGGGCAAGCGACGCATGCGTGGGCCGTGACGTTCTGATCGGCCGCGCAGAGCGTGGCGGTGCACGTCGTATCCACGCCGGTGGCGTCATCGCCGGCGGCGCGCGTCGAGCCTGCGAGGCACGCGACGCACGCGTGCGCCGTGACGTTGTGATCGGCCGTGCAGAGCGTGGCCGCGCACGTCGTGTCGGCACCGGTGGCATCATCGCCCGCGGCGCGCGTCGAGCCTGCCGCGCACGGTGCGCACGCGTGCGCCGTGACTCGCTGGTTCACCGCGCAGAGCGCGCCGTCGCACGTCGTGTCCGCCCCCGACGCGTCGTCACCGGCGACGTTCGTCGAGCCCGCCGCGCAGGCGCTGCACGCATGCGCCTGCACGCGCTGGTTGGTCGCGCAGAGCGTCGCATCGCAGCTCGTGTCCGCGCCCGCGGGGTCATCGCCGGCTGCATTCGTGCTTCCTGCACCGCACGCCACGCAGAGATGGTTCGACACGTGCTGGTCAGCCGTACACGCCGACGCGCCACCGTCGGATGCGTCGAGCCCTCCCCCGTCCTTGCCGCCTCCGTCGGTGCTACTGGGTCCGTCGGCGGAGCTGTCGGAGCCGATCGGGGCGTCGGGACGAGCGCCGTCCACGTTCGTCGAGCCACCGGCATCGCCGGTGTCGGTGGGGGCGGCGTCGTCAGCACCGGAGCATCCGATCATGTAGAGCGGAAGCAGCGGGAGCAGCAGCGTGAGCGGAAGCAGTCGCGTCGTGCGAATTTTCATCAAGTCCCTCGTGGTGAGACGATCTCGGCGCGAACCGCCCAGATCGCGTGCAATGGCGCTGTAGCGACAGGGACTCTCCCCCCTGCCCGTCGACTCGCTCGTGACGTCAGTCGCGATCGAGGCAATCTTCTCACCGTACTGCGCCCCTCGGCCGCATTGCAATCGGACGCATCACGCCATCGCTCGATGCGGCGTGGACTCGTCGCCTACTTCTAAGCTCCTACCTGTACGACTCCGCGGAGGCCGGCGCGGGGGCGATGCGCGCGCTGAAAACCGCGTTCTCCTCGGGGTTCGAGCGGCGTCTAGTCATCGGATCCCGAGCGTGGCACGAACCGTTCGATGACGGACCTCGCCGAGCTCGCTCGTCTGGATGGGATGGGACAAGCCGAGCTCCTCGCGCGAAAGGAGGTCTCCGCCGTCGAGCTGTTCGACGGATGCATCGCGCGCCTCGAAGCACTGAATCCGCTGTTGCGCGCCGTCGTCACGACGGTCGATGAGCGTCCCCATCCCGCGACCGGCGGCCCCTTCGCTGGCGTACCATTCCTCGTGAAGGACGCGACGCCTTGGCCGGGCTTGCGCTGGTCGCTGGGCTCGCGCCTGTTCGCGAGGAACGTCGCCCACCAGCAGACCCCCTACGCCAGGCGGCTCGCCGCGTCGGGGCTCGTTTGTCTGGGCAAGAGCGCAGCGTCGGAGTTTGGTCTGCTTGCCAGCACCGAGTCGTTGCTCGAAGGCGTGACGCACAATCCGTGGGACCTCGCCTGCTCGGCCGGCGGATCGTCCGGCGGGAGCGCGGCGGCGGTGGCCGCCGGGCTCGTTCCGCTTGCCCACGCGAACGACGGAGGTGGCTCGATCCGGATTCCGGCGTCGGTGTGCGGAGTCTTCGGCTTCAAGCCGAGTCGTGGACGAACGTTGCCTGCCAGTCTCACCTCCTCGGACTTCGAGGACATGACGAGCGACCACTGCATCACTCGGTCGGTGCGGGACAGTGCGCTGTTCTTGTCTCTGACCGAGGATGACACGACAGGTACCCCCGTCGGCTTCGTGCGCGCTGCGACCGCCCGATCGCTACGTATCGCGACATGGACGCGCAGCATGACAGGCGGCGAGCCAGAGCCTGCGGTGCGCCGGGCGCACGACGACGCGGTGGCCCTCCTCACCGAGCTCGGACACATCGTCGAGCCCGTCGAGGCGCCTTCCTTCGACGGTCGCGCGTTCACCGACGCGTTCCTTCACGTCGCCGCGGCCAACGTGGCGAGCGTCATCGATCGTATCGATCGGACGCGGGACACGCCCGTGCAACGCCGTGAGCTCGAGCCTTACACGTGGACGCTGGTCGAACGCCTCGAGGCGTACGGTCCCGACGCCTTGCCGAAGGCACGCGCCACCTTCGCAGCGGCCGTGCGTGCTTACCTCGAGAAGACGCGCGGGTACGACGTGGTGCTGACGCCGACGGTCGGTACGGAGCCATGGCGAGTCGGCCACCTGTCGCCAATGGTCGCGCACGAGGAGCTGGTTCGCCGCACGACACGCATCATCGGCTTCACGCCGATCCAGAACATCGCCGGCTGTCCGGCAATGTCTGTCCCTCTCTGGTTTCCAGAGAACGGACTGCCGATCGGCGCGCACATCGCCGGCGCGCCCGGCGCCGACGCGCTGCTCCTCGGTCTTGCCTATCAGCTCGAAGAGGCGCGCCCGTGGCGCGACCGCTGGCCGCCCTTCTCGATTCCAAGGCTCGGCGAGCATTGATCGCCCGCCAGCGGGTTCCGCTTCAAGCGGAAGCAGGTCTGGTTGGCCACACGCCGAGGGCGAGCTCCGCGACGCGCTCGAGGTCCTTCCTGCTCGCGCCGTCGACGGCCTGGACAGCGAGCCCGTCGAGGATGGTCACGAAATAGCGGGCCAGCACGGCGGGCTTCGCGCTCGCCGCCAGATCGCCGTCAGCGATGGCGCGCTTGAAGCGCTCGCGCAGCTCGGCCTCACCCGCGAGGCGAAGCGAGGAGAGCTCGCGCCGGACGGCGGCAGACTCCTCGCCGCACGAGAGTGCGCCGTGAACCAGGAGGCACCCGCGCGGCGTGCGTGGATCCGTCAAGTGATCGATGGCGCCGCGCAGGAGCTGCTCGGCGACCGCGCGGCCGGTGGGCTCGGCGAGGGCGCGATACGCGTAGCCGGCCGGGCCTGCGACGTATCGATCCATGACTTTGTGGAAGAGCTCCTTCTTGGTGCCGAAGGCGGCATAGAGGCTTGGCCGGTTGATTCCCATCGCGGCGGTGAGGTCCGAGATCGCGGCGCCCTCATAGCCCCTCTGCCAGAACACCTGGAGCGCGCGGTCAAGGGCCTCGTCGGCGTCGAAGGACCGCGGCCGCCCGATTGGACGCTTGGTCTTTTTCATACCCATTGGTACATAACTCGTTGACAGCACCCCGTCGAGGTCTCACTTCTGTACCCATGAGTACAGAACATACCGAGATCGCGAACCAGAAGCGCTTGGGCAAGGTCCCGCAAACGGCTGGCCGGATTCACGAAAAGGAGACCACGATGGCTTCGAACGAAGAGATTGTCCGCAATCTGTACGAGGTCGCAGAGAAGGAACCCAAGAGGTTCCGGTCGTTGTTCACCGAGAACGGCTACTGGTGGGACGTGCCTGGCGGAGTCAAGTACACCGGTGACGAGGTCGCTCATGCGGCCGATATCTACTCGACTGCATTTCCGGACATGCACCGCGAGCTCCACGACGTCTACGTCGACGGTGACGTCGTCGTCGTCCGGCTGACGCTGCACGGAACCCACCTGGGTGACCTTCCCACGCCCCTGGGAACGATCCCCGCTACCGGGAAGGAGTTCCACGCCCCTTCCTGCGATGTCTTCCGCCTCGAGGATGGGAAGGTGAGCGCGTTCGAGTGCTACTACGCTGGAACCATCCTGCTCGGCCAGATCGGTGTGCTGGGCAACCTGGAGGCCTCGCTCAGGAAGTAACGGCCACCTTCGCCCAAATCAGATCCGGGCTCATCCCTGAGCGCCACGACGTGCAGGTCGACCCCTGGATCCGCTCGTTCAAGGCGTCGAGGGAGAAGAAGATCTGGTTCCTGATCTTCGCCAGCACCCAGCGTTGCGCGATCAGGACGCCCACCTCGACCTTCGCTTTGTCGCGCGGGCTTCGCGGGCGCGCCGGCAGGATCGTCGTGCCGTAGTGGCACGCCATCTCCGCGTACGTCCGCTGCACGCCGGGCTCGTATCGACAGGACGTCGTGACGCCGCTCTTGAGTTGGTCGGGCACGATCACCTTCGGGACGCCGCCAATCTCGTGGAGCGCGCGCACGTG
>JAXDMI010000525.1:0-2677 GCA_034666145.1 Myxococcales bacterium
GTGAAGCTCGCGCTCGAGTCGATGCGCAAGGGCGGCATCTGGGATCACCTGGGCGGCGGCTTCCATCGCTACTCGACGGACGAGCGCTGGCTCGTCCCGCACTTCGAGAAGATGCTCTACGACAACGCGCTCCTGCTTCGCTCCTACGTAGACGGGCATCGCGTGTTCGGCGCGAACGCGAGCGTGTCGCTCGAAGGCACTGCCCGGGCGATCGTCGCGTGGGTCGATCGCGAGATGACCGACGCGAGCGGCGGCTACTACGCGAGCCAGGACGCCGACAGCGAAGGCGAAGAGGGGAAGTTCTTCGTGTGGAACCCGACCGGCATTCGCGAAGCGCTGGTCGGCGACGAGCGCGCGATCGCCCTCGCGCTCCTCTACTTCGGCGTCACCGAGGAGGGGAACTTCGAGGAGCACGGGCGCGTGACGCACATGACGGTCCTCCACGAGTCGCGGCCCATCAGCGCGGTGGCGGCGCACCTCGACATGACCACGGAGGAAGCTCGGGCCACGCTCGAGCGCGCGAAGAAGCGACTCTTCGAGGCACGCGAGAAGCGCCCGAAGCCGTTCCGCGACGAGAAGCTCCTCACGAGCTGGGGTTCGCTGATGATCGGCGCGATGGCCGAGGCCGGTGCGGTCCTGCGCGAGCCGGCGATGATCGCGTCGGCGGAGCGCGCCTTCTCGCTCGTCGAAGAGAAGCTCGTGAAGCGCGATCCCTCGAAGAATACGGCACGCGCGCTGCGGCTCGTGAAGGGCGACGTCATCAAGGGCCCGGGCTTCCTCGACGACCACGCGTATCTCGCGAACGCCGCGCTCGATCTCTACGAGGTGACCGGCGACCCGCGTCGCGCGCTCCTCGCTCGCGCGCTCGTCGACGGGATGATCGAGGCGTTCTGGGAGGAGAGCGAGGGCTTCTTCTTCACACCCAAGGACGGCGAAGCGCTCATCACGCGCTCGAAGGATCCGTACGACAACGCGGTGCCGAGCGGAGCATCGATGGCGTGTCGCGCGCTCCTGCGTCTCGGCACGCTGGTCGATGCAAAATACACGGAGCTCGGCGAGAAGGAGCTCCTGCGGCTCGCGCCTTCGGCGGTCGCGAATCCGTTCGGGTTCGGGCAGACGCTCTGCGAGCTCGATCGCCTGGTGCGCGGCTCCGTCGACATCGTGCTGGTAGGCCCTCGAAACGACGCGCGCACGAAGGCGCTCGCCGAGACGATCTTCGCGAAGTGGCTGCCGAATCGCACGGTGGCGTGGGTCGATCCGTCCGACGAGACGTCGATGGCCGCATGCGCGCTGCTCGGCGCGGAGAAGCCGGCGAGGGACATGCCGGTCGCGTACGTCTGTCGCGGCCGCACGTGCTCGCTGCCGGTAGCGACGCCCGACGGTCTGCGCGCGCTGCTCTGAGCGATTCTCATGAGCTCGTGTCGTGTGAGCCACACGATCTGAGGAGCCGCCCGTCCGACCGCCGGGCCGTTCGTCACGGTGATTCGACCGCTCGTCACGTATCGGCGCCGCCGCTCGCGGCCGACCTATGTTCCGGGCAACTCGAAGCCCCGGAGGCCCACGTGAGCACGTCATCTCTTCGATCCGCCGTTACCGTCATCGCCGTTACCGTCGCGAGCGCCGCGTGCGCTGCGAGCGGCTCGAGCCCGCAAGGAGGTCCACACGTGACGTCCCCCATGACCACGCCGTCCACGCCAGCGCCTTCTGCCGTCTCTGCCGTCTCCGCTCCAGTGGCCTCCAGCGCCACCGCCGACGCCGCGATGATGACCCTCGGTCGTCGCACCGCCGATGCGTTCTTCGCGCGCGAGACCCACGCACTCTGGGAGAGGTTCACGCCGCCGCTCCGCGCGAAGGTCGGCAGCGAAGAGGGCATGGCGGCTTTCCGCGCGAGCGCCGAGAAGCAGCTCGGCGCCGAGTCTTCGATCCTCAGCGAGCGCGTCGAGCGCATCGCGGGCGTCGCCATGTACGTCCGCATCGCGAAGTACGAGCGCCTCGCGACGCCCGTGAAGATGGTGATCGGCTTCGACGCCGAGCGGAACATCGCCGCGTTCGGGATCGCGCCGGACGGCAAGCTCACAGCTGCGCCCACCAAGAACGCCGAGTACCGCACGCAAGCCTCGCTGCGTCTTCCCTTCGACGGCGCATGGACCGTCGCGTGGGGCGGACGCACCATCGAGCAGAACCAGCACGCGGCGGTGTCCGATCAGCGCTTCGCCTACGACTTCCTCGTGGTCGAAGGCGGCACCACGCATCGCGGTGATGGTCGTCGCAACGAGGACTACTTTGCATACGGAAGATCGGTGCTCGCGCCCGCCGCGGGACGCGTGATCGTCGCGGTCGACGGCGTCCCCGACAACGTCCCAGGCGTCCTCGACACCGCGCATATCGCGGGCAACCACGTCATCCTCGACCACGGTCACGGCGAGTTCTCGCTGCTCGCGCACCTCGCGCCCGGCAGCGTCGGCGTGAAGCCTGGCGATCAGGTCAGCAGCGGACAGAAGCTCGGACGATGTGGCAACAGCGGTCACTCGAGCGAGCCGCATCTGCACTACCACCTCCAGAACACCGCGCGGCTCAGCGACGGCGAAGGTCTGCCCGCGCAGTTCGTCGGCTACGTCGCCGACGGAGCGCGCGTGAGCCGCGGCGAACCGGTGCGCGAGCAACGCATCGAGCCCTC
>JAXDMI010000526.1:0-3653 GCA_034666145.1 Myxococcales bacterium
GCGCCCGCTCTCGCCCCCCTCTACTTGCTGATCTCCCCCCAATCCCCCGAGTCCACCGTCACCCCGCCCGCCTCGAGCGACACGCTCTCCCCCGGCCCTCCCGTCGCGCCCTCGATCATGTACTCGCCCACCCTCACGCGGACGCCCTCCGCGTGCCGCGGCGGCGTCAGCGACACCACCACCCTGCCGTGCGCCGGCACCGCGCGCGTCGTCGTCGACATCGGGACGCCATGATGGTCCGTCAGCTCGATCACCACGCGCGGCAGCGCCGTCTTCGCTCGCAGCACCATCTTCACCACGCGCTTCTCCGACGGGATGAACGCCGCGACCGACAAGCCCGGCACCGGCGGCGGCTCCGCCGTGTACGTCTTCGCCCACGGATCATGCTTGTCCACGGACGCATCGGCCGTCGCATCGTTGAAGCGCTTCGCCGTCGTGCCCGTGAGCTCGTACGCACGCGCCACCGGACCGACCATCACGCGCGGCGCGCCGCCCGCGTCGACCACGAACACGCCCATCCGTGGGCCCGTCGCCCCCGCATAGACCACTTTGTCGAGATACGAAGACGTGTGGTAGTCGGCCACGAACGACGCCGTCGCCAGCGCTTCGTCCGCACGGCCACGGAAGATGTCGAAGTACCAACCCGTGTACGTCGGCGGACCGCCCGTGCCCCCCGGCGTCATCTCCACCACCATGCCGAGGAAACGCTTCTCGTCTTCGGTGAGCGCTCGACCTTCCACCTCGTGCTTCGCGATCACGCTCAGCACATTCGCCACCGTCTCGAGCTGCGCGAAGTACCCGACGCCGCCCATCGCATCCTTCGGATCGAGCTCCTTCAGCGTCGCCGCACCACGCGACGCATACCTCGCGATACCCTCATAGACGCCGGGAAGCGGCTCGACCCATCCATCGGGGATCCGACAGCCGCCCTCGTCGTACGACTGCCCCGCCATGAGCACGTAGTTGTGCCGGATCTGGCCATAGCCCGCGATCAACGTGTTGAGCCGCAGGTCGTCGTACGCCGGCGTCTTCATGAAGGACGGCACGACGCCCAGGCTCGCGACCGGCACCGACACGCCACGCAACGCGCCGAGCCATGCGCCGTAGAGATCGCCGGCATCCGGCGCCGACGTGACGATGCCTCGCGCGACGTCGAGCTTCTGAGCGAGCGCCGGGAACTTCACGAGGTCCGCCGCGAGGTACGTCTTGCCGCGATCGAGACCGAGCACGTACGCGACGTCACCGGGCCCCACGAGATAGCGCTCCGGCACCTCGCCGTTGACGAGCGGTCGGAACGCCGCCGCATCCGCCACCACGCGCGGACCGAGCAAGGTCGTGATCGCGGGGAGCACCGTCGAGCCCTCCGGCATCGGATGAAGACGCGCGGTCCGCTGGAAGTCGTTCCCGATGGCGCCCTTCAGCGCATCGAACGCGCCGAGGTCGATCTTCGTCACTCGCGCCTTCGACCGGAGCTTCGACAGGTCCGCGACCGTCACGTCCTCGCGTCGACCCGCGAGCAGCGTCCACGCACGATCGAGACGCGCCACGTCGTCCGCGGCATGCGCGCGCTCCACGAGATCCGCGAGCGCGAGCGCATCGATGGCCTCGCGCGGCGTCTCGCGCGGATCAGGAAGCGGCGTCGGCGACGAGCTCCGTGACGAACGCGACACGAGGTTCATCTCGATGCGCGAGAGCCACATCGCCGCGCGAAAATAGGGCGATAGTGAGAACGAGCCCGTCGCCGCGTCGCTCGCCGCGCCATCCGCGGCGTCCTCGGCCGGTGCCGCGTTCGCGTAGTGACCGCGTGGCTCGTACTGCGACCAGTCGATGCGCCGATCGCGGCCGAACATCGAGACCGTCGCGATGCCGCTCGCCTTCTTCGCGTCGGCGATCCGCGCAGACGCTTCGGCGTCCGTGCCGAGCACGCTCGGAACGGGCGCGTCGGCGAGGAGCGAGCGCGCCACGGTGAGATAGAGGTCGAGATCGCGCGCCACCTCCGGCGGATACGACGTCGCTGCCTCCGCCAGCGCGCAGTGCATCGCCGAGAGCGACCGACCGAGGAGCGGCACGAGCTGCGCCGCCTCGATGCTCGCCAGCAGGTGGTCGTTCGATGCGAACACGGCATGAAGGATCGCGTCGGCCGACACGTAGATCGGCAGCTGCGACTGGTACACGTCGTGAAGCGCCCACGCGTACGTCGAGTACGCCCTTCGCTCCATGACCACGAAGCCGTTCTGACCGAGGAGCGCGTGCTCGCGTGTCGTCAGCGCGTAGCGCCGGTCGAGCAGATCGAGACGCACCGGCTTCGTCACGTGATCCCACGCGCCATGGCGAGCCATCGGTCCGCCGGCGCCCGCCGCGGCCACGATGCCCTTCTCCGAACGCGTCAGGTTCGAGTCGGCGACCTCGCAGAGATCTTTCTCGTCCGTCGGCGTCGGGCGCCGAGTTTGCGGCACGTAGAAGGGGTCGTTGGGATCGTTGGGATCGGTCGGCGTCGCAGGCGTGCTCGGATCCAGCGGTTCGGCGTGCTCGGTCCACGGCGTGCAGCTCCGCGCCGAGAACGAAGCGTCGGCGGAGGCATCATCGCCCTGCAGCACCGGCGCGCCCGACAACACCTTCGACGCCGGCGACCCGCACGCCGTTGCGACGACGACGACGACCGGCACGAAGGCCGCGAGCGAGAGGACCAGGGCACTTCGCGCACGCATGGTCTCGAGAAAACGCCCGCCGCGCGCCGTCGATTCCGCGGTCCGCGCGTTCGTGGTCACGCTCTCCAGTGCCGTCACACCTTGGGCGTGGCCGTGGCCGGCTTCTTCCGCCACGCCACCATCTCGGCCGCGATCGACACCGCGATCTCGTCCGGCAGCCGCGCGCCGATGTCGACGCCCAACGGCATGCGAACGCGCGCTCGATCGCTCTCCGGAAAGCCCTTTGCCTCGAGCCGCTGGCGCGTGCGCTCGGCCTTCGCGCGGCTGCCCACGCCGCCGACGAACGCGAAGCCGCGCTTCAGCGCCCACTCGATCGCGTCCTGATCGAGCGAGTGGTCGTGCGTCATCACGAGACACACGCCGCGCGGGTCGACCTCGGCGCCGACCTCGTCGACCTCGCCGTTCACGCAGCGCACGCCCGGGATGCGGTCCTCGTCGCCCCAGCCTTCGCGCGCGTCGACGACCGTCACCGCGAAGCCCACGCGCACGAGGAGCGGCGCCACCGCGCTCGCGACATGGCCGCCGCCGACAATCAGACACGGAACGACGCCATCGATCGGCTCGATCAGCATCTCGACCTGCCCTCCGCAACACATACCGAGCTCCGCACCGAGCTTGAACGTGCGCACTGCATGCTTTGCCAGCGGATCCGTGACGACGCCTCGCAACGTCTCGAGCGTCTCGCGCTCGATGGCGCCGCCGCCCACCGTGCCGACGCATGTTCCATCCGCGCCGAGATAGAGCTTCTGTCCCGCGGTGCCCGGCGCGGAGCCGTGCCGGGCGAGCACCGTCGCCATCGCACCGCGGATCCCCGACGACGCACACGACGCAGCGACCTCGAGCACGCGTGCCGCAGTCGCCGTCGTCGGCCGCGCCAAACCGTCGCTCGGGCGTCCGCTCGAGCCCGCAGCCTCGTCGGAATCGGAAGGCTCGCGCGGCACCACG
>JAXDMI010000527.1:0-8244 GCA_034666145.1 Myxococcales bacterium
CGCGCCGATCGCCTCGCGCCGCATCCGCATGGCAGCGCTCGCGAGGAGCGACCGCTTCGCATCGTGCAGATCTCCGATCCGCACATCGGCCCGTTCATGTCGGTGGCGCGGCTGCGACGCATCGCCGAGCGCGCCGTTTCGGCGAAGCCCGATCTCGTGTTCCTCACCGGCGACTTCCTCACGATGGAGTCCCACAGCGATCCCGATCTGCTGCTCACCGCGCTCGAGCCGCTTCGTGCGCTCCCCGGCAGGGTCTTCGCATGTCACGGCAATCACGATCACGAGGCGCCGGATGTCGTCGCGCGCGCGCTCGAGCAGAACGGCATCGTGCTCCTCGTCGACGAAGAGCGCGACGTCGAGACCGACGCGGGGCCGGTGCAGATCGTGGGGATGGACTTCACGTTCCGTGATCGCGCCGCGCATCTCGCGCGCGTGTGCGCGGAACATCCGCGAAAGCCGGGCATGCTGCGGATCGTGCTCCTCCATGATCCGGGCGCGTTCCGCCACCTGCCGCCGGGCGAGGGTGATCTCGTGCTGTCGGGGCACACGCACGGCGGTCAAGTCGGGCTCCTCAGCCTCGGGCTACCGTGGACGTTCCTGCGGCTCTTCGGCGACCGGATCCCGGATCATGGCTTCTGGGCGCGCGGCACCGACCGCATGTACATCCATCGCGGCACCGGTCACTACGGCTTCCCGCTTCGCCTCGGTGTGCCCGCCGAGGAGAGCCTGGTGCGCGTGCATCGCACCGCCTGAATTCGCCGAGCTCAGTTGGCGCCGCGCGCGCCGATCATCTCCGGGAGCGGGAGGGCCGCGCGACGATCGTTCCCGAGCACGACGACGATGGTGAGCGCGCGGTTCTTCACGAGGCCGTGCAGCACGCCCTGGTGATGCTCCTTGCCGTAGAACGTCGACGGCTCGAAGCAGACGGTGATGACGCGATCGACGCCGAGCAGCTTCACGATCTGGGCGGGCTGCTCGAAGGGACGACACGGCTCGCCCTCGGTGAGGTTCGCGGCCACGGTGCCGACGATCTGCGGCAGCACCTTGGTCAGCGTGTCGTCGAGCTTCTCGGCATAGAACGAGTAGAGGACCTCGCGATCGCCGAGCGCGTCGCGCGGGCGTCCTTCCCAGTCGAAGCGCGTGACGTTGCGGCGAAGGACCTTCCACGTGAAGCTCTCCGGCTGCATCGTCAGACCGAACTGCCCGGCCACGAGCGCGAGCGTCTCGGGGACGGGCACGACCTGCGCCGCCTGCGCTGCCGGCGCCGCAGCGGACGAAGCGCCCTCGCTCGGTGCCGCTCGCGACCCGGCGACGGGCTCCGGCGGATGACCGCACGCGGTCGTCATGAGGAGCGACGACGCGAAGGAGAGAGAGCAGAGGCGGCCCACCTGCGCGCGCATCACGGAACCTCCAGCGCCGCGGCGAGCGCAGTGAGCGTTGCGCCGGTGCTCTCTTCGATCTTCACCGTCGCACGCTCCTCACCACGCACCGGCCCACGATTGACGATCACGATCGGGAGCTTATGCTCCGCAGCGCGCAGCAAGAACCGATATCCGGAGAACACCGCGAGCGACGTCCCTGCGACGAGCAGCGCATCGGCACCGTCGATCTTCGCGTAGGCCTCGTCGACGATCGGACGCGCCACGTTGTGACCGAAGAACACGACGTTGGGCTTCAGCGTGCCGCCGCAGCTCGGTGCGATGCAGACCGGCGGCGTGAAGCGCTCGACGACGTCGTCGGAGAGCTCGGCGTCGCCGTCGGGCGCCATCGGCGTCGGGCCAAACGGCCATGCGGGGTTGTCCGCGCGCATGCGCGCTTGCACCGCGTCACGTCCTTCGATCACGCCGCAGTCGAGGCACACCACCTCGGCGAGCGCGCCATGGAGCTCGATGACGTGCGTGCTGCCTGCCTGATGATGGAGGCGATCGACGTTCTGCGTGATCAAGCTGGTGACGACCCCGCGCTGCTCGAGCGTCGCGAGCGCGGCATGCGACGCGCTCGGACGGGCCGCGCGGAATCGCTCCCAGCCCGCCATCGCACGCGCCCAGTAACGACGTCGCAGCGAGGCCGACCGCACGAAGTCGGGACCATGAATGGGCCTCCGGACGCGCGCGAGGGCCTCCGGGCTGCGGTAATCGGGGATGCCCGACTCGGTGCTGACGCCGGCGCCGGTCAGGGCGACGATCCTGCGTCCGCGCAGGGTTTCCAGGGCGTTCGTCACGTCCTCCACGCCGCGAAGGGTAGCAGGCCGCAGCGCCGATGTAGCCCATCCGGGTGACTGGCAGGGACCCGGCCATGACGCACACTGCCTGGATGCCGGCAACGACCCCTGGTTCGCGAGCGCAAGAGGAGATGCCGGAGTCCCAGCGGGTGACCATCCCGTCGCCGCAGCCCTTTCCGCGCATCGCGCACGTCAAACGGTCGCCCGGTGCGTACCGCTTCGTCGACGGCGAGCCGCAGGAAGATCCGCAGAGCCGCCGCTGAAACCGTGAAGCGATCGACTGGCTCGAGCTTCGCGCATCCGTGAGCGAGCGCTAGTCTCCACGGCGCATTGCTTCGCGAGCTCGACGTCCTCGTCCTCGATTGCCAGGCCAGCGGCGCGTCGCCGGCGCACGGCGATCTGCTCGAGCTCGGCTGGGCGGTGTGTGGCGCGAACGGCCTCGCCGTTCCTCCGCGCGCAAGCTGGATCGTGCCGCGCAGCGATCGCGGCGTCTCGCGCATCGTGCGGAAGCTCACGGGCTGGGACGACTCGTGTCTCGCCGAGGCGATGGACGCCGCGCAGGCGTGGTCGCTGGTTCGCGCCGACGCATCGGGCACGTCCATCCCGACCGTGATCCACTTCGCCCGCTTCGAGCTCGCGTTCCTCCGCGAGCTCCATGCACGCGCCGACGCAGCGCCGTTTCCTCTCGACACCGTCTGCCTGCATGCCATTTCGCAGCGGCTCTTTCCCGAGCTCCCGCGGCGTAACCTCCGCGCGCTCGCGGGCCATCTCGGTCATTCGCCTTCACTGTTCCGGCGATCGGCAGGTCATGTCGACGCGACGGCGTTCATCTGGCGCGCGATCGTCCCGAGGCTCGAGGCGCTCGGCGCGCGGACCTGGGACGAGCTCAAGGCCTGGCTCGACGAGCCGGCACCTCCATCGCGCGCGCGTGGGACGCGTCCGGGGTACCCGCTGACCGCCGAGCAGAGGCGCGCGCTGCCCGATACGCCGGGCGTGTATCGTTTCCTTCGTCCCAACGGCGACGTGCTCTACGTCGGCAAGGCGGCGAGCCTCAAGAAGCGGGTCGCGAGCCACTTCAAGACCACCGCGCGCGCCACCGAGCGTGCGCTCGAGATGCTGACGCAGGCGCACCACGTGGAAGTGACGCCGACCGCGACGGCGCTCGAGGCGGCGCTGCTCGAGACCGACGAGATCAAGCGGCTCGATCCGCCTTACAACGTGCAGCTCCGCACCGGCGTGCGGCAGGCGTGGTTCGCATCGCGTGACTGGTCGAGCGCGGAGCCGATCGCCGACGACGAGCACCGCGTCGGTCCGTTGCCGTCGCGCATGTCGCTCGCCGGCATCGGTGCGATGCGCGCGCTCCTCGACGGCCGACCCGCGACGGACGATCTCCGCGCGGCGGCGCTGGGCGTCTCGCCGAGGTGGGCTCCCGACGCGGCGATGTTCGACGAAGCCTGGAGTGCGTTCGCGAGCGAGCATCTCGCGGGCGCTGCTCCCGTCCGTACCCGCATCCTCCATGCGGCAGCGCGCATCGTGATCGAGGATACGGAACCGGTGCCGGACGCGGAGGACGCCGTCGCAGGTGCGGCGCCCGCTCCGGATGCTTGGGATCCCGAGGCCGTGACGCGGTCCCTCGAGCGCACCATCGTGCAAGAGGGTCTGCTCGTCCGTCGGGCGCGGGCTCTGTCGCTGCTCTCGCACGCGGTCATCGCGTTCCGCGAGCCGCGGACGACCGGCGCGAGGCTTCTCGTCGTCGCCCGCGGCGAGATCTCCGAGCAGAGCGAGGTCGACAGCATCGACGTCGTCGCTTCGCGTTGCAACGCAGCGCCGCCATCCCGGGCAAAGCGTCAGGCGGTGTTCGATGCGCCGCTCTACGATCGGCTTCGCGTGCTCGCCACGGAGCTGCGCCGCATCGCCGACACCGGGGGGAGCGTTGCAATTAGCGTCGGTCGTCACCTCCACGGCGCAATGGCGACCGTTCCGTCCAACTCCAACCCGCGCGCGACGTCGTGATAACTTTGCCCGGGATGCAGACCGTCGAAGAGCTCGCCATGGTGGCCGACGAGCTTCCGGTCGCGATCTGGATGGGACGCGTCCCCAGCGGCGAGGTCGTGTACACCAACGCAGCGTTCCGTGAGGTCCTCGGCATCGAGCCTCCCGAAGGCGCCGCGCGTGGCGGGTTCGTCGAGCCCTACGGCGTGCACACTCGTTCGGGCGCGCCGTATCCGGAAGACCGCATGCCGTTCGAACAATGCATCGCTGCGAAGAAGACGGTGGTGGTCGACGACCTCGTCATCCATCGTCGCGACGGTCGGCGCGTCAGCCTGCGCGTGTTCGCCAAGCCGATCTTCGATGCCAACGGCGAGATGACGCACGTGCTCGAGGCCTTCACCGACATCAGTCGCGAGGCTGACGCCGAGCGTGCGCGCGCCGAGGGCGAGCGCCGTTTGGCGCGTTCGCATCGTCTCGAGGCCATCGGTCAGCTCGTCGCGGGCATCGCCCACGACTTCAACAACCTGCTCACGGTCACGAAGCTCGCCGTCTCGGCGCTGCGCTTCCGCGAGCAGGACGCCACCAAGCTCGAGACGATCGATCAAATCGACGACGTCACCGACAGCGCGGTCGATCTCATCAAGAACCTGATCGGCTTCGCGCGTCGCGAACGACAGGTGGCCGCGCCGCTCTCGCTCGAGGCCGCGCTGCAGCCGATCCTCGACATGGCGCGACGCACGTTCGATCCCGCCATCACGCTGCGCGCCGAGCTCGGTGCCGGCGGCGCGATGGTGCTCGCCGATCCCTCGCAGCTCGAACAGATGATCATGAACCTGGTCATCAACGCGCGCGACGCCATCACCGGTGCCGGCGAGGTCGTGGTGCGGACCTCGACGCACGACGTCCGAGCGGGCGAGCTCACCGGCGTGAGCCCGGGTCGCTATCTCGTGCTCGAAGTCTGTGACACCGGCGCCGGCATCGATCCGGCGATTCGCGAGCGCATCTTCGAGCCGTATTTCACGACGAAGACGCAAGGCCCGATCAAGGGCACCGGCCTCGGGCTGTCCACCGTGCACGGCATCGTCGATGCCCACGGCGGCATCATCGACGTCGACGACAACCCGCCGCGGGGCTCGGTCATGCGGGTGCTCTTGCCGTGCGCGCCCGGGGGCGAGCGTTCGGCTGAGGCCGCGCGCGAACGGTCGGGTGCTGCCGACGTGGAGACCGACGTGGAGACGGGCGCCGGCGCCGGACGTCTCGTGCTGGTCGTCGACGACGAGCCGCTCGTGCGCCGCTCGACGACGCGTTCACTCGAGCGGTACGGCTTCCGCGTGATCGCCGCCGGCGATGGGCCCTCCGCTCTCGCGATGTTCACCGAACGCCACCTGGAGGTCGCGGCGGTCGTCCTCGACATGGTCATGCCGGGGATGCGCGGTCGCGACGTCTATCTCGCAATGCGCGCGGTCCGTCCCGACGTCCCCGTACTGCTCGTCACGGGCAGCGCGCTCGACGACGAGGCCAAGTCGATGCTGGCGCTCGGAATCGGCGGCTTCCTCGCGAAACCGTACGACGACGTACAGCTCGCGCTCGGCCTCGAGAGCCTGGGCATCGCGCCGTCGCCGGCCTGACGAGCGCTTGCACGGGACCAGCCCCTCCCTCGACCGGCGATCCCCCCCGGCTGTGCCCTCCCGGCTGTGCCCTCCCGGGTTGCGAAAAAATCGAAAAGAGCAGGGGCGCGTAATGTTCGCGGAGCGGCGCTGTTCAAGGGGATCATGATGGCGGTGCCGCTTCCCCCCGCGCGAGCCAGCGCGTCGATCGCCGACGAGCGTGCGACCCACGAGGACGATGCGTCCGCGATGGCCCGCGTCGCCGCCGGCGACGATCGCGCGTTCGGCCGCCTGTACGAGACGCATCGCAAGCGCCTCTTTCGCCTCGCTTACGGCGTGGTCCTCGATGCGAACGAGGCGAGCGAGGCGGTGCAGGAGGCGTTTCTTCGCCTTCATCAGGCGGCGCCGTCGTGGGAGCCGCGCGCGGCGGTCGGGACGTGGCTCTATCGCGTGGTGCTGAACCATTGCCTGAGCCTCAAGCAGCGGCTCCTTCGCCTCGCGCGGCCTGTCTTCGCCGCGCCGTCCTCGTCGTCATCGCTCGTCGAGTCGCCCGAGAAGCGAGCGGCGCTCGGTGAAGCGATGCGCATCGTCGAAGGCTCGCTCGCCGCGCTGCCGATGAAGCAACGCGCGGTGGCGTGTCTCTTCCTCGAGGCCGAGCTCGCTCCCGCCGAGATCGCGCCGCTCGTCGACATGACCCCGAATGCCGCGCGCGTGACACTGCACCGCGCGCTCTCACGCCTGCGCGCCGACCTCGGCGCCGCCGGCATCGATGCCGCCCAGGAGGAGGTCTAGATGGCAACGCTCCGAGAACGCGTCCGAGAAGTACTGTCCGCGCGCGAGCCGAGCGAGCGCGAGGCGGCGCGCGACCTCGCCACCATCCTCGAGCGCGCGAAGGGCGGGAGGCCGACACGCCGGCGTGTCGCTTGGCCCATGCTGCTCGCGCCGGCGCTCGTCGTGGCTGCCCTGATCTTCTTCCTCGTGCGCCAAGGGCCGTCGCCGAGCGTGCCCGTCGCTGCGAAGACCGGCGTTCATCTCTATCTCAACATCGCGGGCGACTCTGCCGACCGCGCCATCGCCATCGACCTCGACTCCAAAGGAGAGCTCTGATCATGCGCCTCACCGCCATTCCCGCCGCCATCGCCCTCGGAACCCTGCTCGCCTTCGGCCTCACCTCCGATGATGCCAGCGCTGCGCCGTCGAATCTTCCCGACCGTCCGCTCGACATCGAGCTGAAGGCGGCCGATGTGAAGAACGTCTTCCGCCTCCTCGCGGAAGTCAGTGAGCGCAACGTGGTCCTCGATCCGTGTGTGCAAGGCACCGTCGACATCCGCCTCAAGAACACGCCGCTGCCGCTCGTCTACGACGCGCTCGCGATGAAGCTGCATCTCGTCTACGAGAGCGACGAGGGACCGAAGGGTCCGATCAAGGTGACGTGCGCCGTCGATGCCGGCGCGGCGCGCGCCGACGTGGCCGCTCGCGCGAGCGCGCGGGTCTCGCTCTCCGGCAAGAATACGCCGGTCGAGGACGTGCTCGGACGCCTCGCGACGTCGGCCGGTTACGAGGGCGTCGACTACCGCGCGACCCGGCACCCGACGGTCAACGTGACCCTCGAAGGCGTGCGCGCCGCCACCGCGATGGCGGTGCTCGCCGACGAAACAGGCCTGAAAATCACGGCGATCGGCACGAAGCTGGTCGCTGCGGACTGAGGGCGGCGCCCCTGACGAGGAGACTCGCGGGGAGATTCTGCCGGAGGCCGCCGTATCTGCGCGCATGCACCGGTCTCTCTCCGCGTCTCTTCTCGCGTTCACCGCCTTCGGCTCGGTCATCATGGCGTGCGGCGGCTCGATGCCCGCCATCCCCGCCGCGAAGGCCTCGCGGGCGTCGGGTCAGAGCTCGCTCATGGACGGCACGGTCGCCGGCCAGAACAAATGCAACCCGAAGAGCGCCGACCGTCCCTTCATCATCGAGTGGGACGCGACCGACCTCTCGCAGTTCGAATCGGTGACCAGCAACGACATCGTCTTCGTCCGTTACGAGGGCTGCGAGCTGCGCGTCATCGATTCGTGCCGCAACGACTCGGTCAAGGGCGCGCTCGGCGCATACAAGAGCGTCGACTGGACCAGCGGCTCCGTCGAGAAGATGGACATCTCCAACGAGGGCGAGCTCTACGCGAAGCTGCCACTCGGCGCCGCCACGCTCGGCGGTCGCGTCTCCGCCGGCGAGCAGTTCCACATGGAGTACTTCGTCAGCGGCGTCCGCACCGCCACGCGCCCCGTCGTGTACCGCGCCGATCTCGACACGGTCGCCGGCTGCAAGGGCGCGACGCACTTCGTCTACGCGTACCAGCTCGGTGCGTTCGCGCTCGGCAGCAAGAAGAACATCAACGCCGAAGCGAGCGCCACGGTGTGGGGCTTCGGCGGCGGC
>JAXDMI010000528.1:0-5742 GCA_034666145.1 Myxococcales bacterium
GGCGTCCCCGGCAGGACTCGGACCTGCGACCCCGAATTTAGGAAATTCGTGCTCTATCCAGCTGAGCTACGGGGACCCGACGCGATCGCCCTATGACTAGCACGATCCGGCTCGTGGTATGACCGGCCGGCGTGGATTCGCCCCTGTTCGCCCGTGTTTTCCGGCCGATCGTGGCGTTCTTCACGAGGACGCGGTGGCGCGCCATCGCGTTCACGTCCTTCATCGCGCTCGTCTGGTTGAACCAGAGCCTCGGCGGCCCCGACTGGGAGGCATTTCGCGATCGCACGCAGGCCGCGCCCGGCGAGCACGTCGTCGATGCCATCCGCTATCCGCTGATGTTCCTCTACCGGCGCGCGCCCGACGAGGCGCTCTATTACGCCACCGCCTCTGCGACGCTCGGGCGCCACTACGACGTCGACATCACGAAGACGCGCGGCGACTCACCGCTGCCGCCGCTCGGACATCCCGAGGACGGCTGCTTCCACATGCCGTACGCCGAGGTGCCGCTCGAGTATCCGCCGCCCAACCTGCCGCTGGTGATCGCGCCGCGCATCGTCACGAGCACGTTCGAGACGTACGCGTACGCGTTCGGCGCTCTCATGGGGGCGCTGCTCGTCGGCGCTGGGCTCATCGCGGCGCGTATCGGCGCGCGTGCATCGCGGTCGGACGACGAGGCTCTGCGCATCTTCGCCCTCGGTCTCCTCCTGCTCGCGCACGGCGCCATCGCCATCCAGCGGCTCGACGCGATCGTCGCGCTCCTGCTCGTGCTCATGGTGCGCGCAGCGATCCGTCGCGACGATGCGACGCTCGGCTTCTGGGGCGGCCTCCTCGGCGCAACGAAGTTCGTGCCCATCCTCGTGCTGCCGGTCCTCGTCATCGCGAGCGGCGTTCGCGGCGGCAAGCGTCTCGGCGCCGTCGCGCTCGGCGCCGCTGCCGGCCTCGCCATCGGGCTCGGGCCGATGATCGTCATGGGACGCGAATCGCTCCCCGCCGTCCTCGCGTATCACGCGGCGCGCGGCCTCCATGTCGAGTCGACGCTCGGCGTCCTGTACGGAACCGCAAAGGCCGTCGCCGGCATGCCCGAGGTCTCGCTCCTCGACTACGGATCGTTCAATTTCCATGGGCGAATCGCCGATCTCTTCGCGAAGGCGGCGATGCCTCTGACGCTCGCGCTGATCGGCTACGTCGCGTACGCGAGCCGTTCACGGCGCAGCGCCGACGGGACCGATGAGACCGGCGAGACCGGCGACGAAGAGCGCACCTCGCACATCGTGCTCGCCGCGCTCGCGGCCGTCACGGCGCTGTGGCTCGGCGGCAAGGTCTTCTCTCCGCAATACCTCACGTGGGCGCTGCCGCTCGTCATCGCGCTTCCCGATCGCGTATGGCCGAAGGTCGCGGCCGTGCTCGGCCTCATCGTGCTCCTCAGCCAGATCTACCTGCGCGGCTTCTACGATTACGTCTACGAACAGCGCCCGCTCGGCGTGATCACGATGGTGGTCCGCCTCGCCGTCCTCGGCGCGTTCTTCGCGATGCTCGTCAAGCGGCTGTTGCCTCGTCCGACGATCGCAGCGTCTGCACCGCCGTAGCCGCCGCGAGCGACGCGAAGCCGATGAGCAAGAAGTAGTAGTTCGCGAACGCCCAGCGGTTGAAGAAGAAGAACACGAAGTACGTCGCCAGCAGCGCACGCGCGAAGCCGAGCGCCGCGTAGCGCGAGCGCATCTCGGTCACGAGCGGTCTCCGCAGACACGCCGCCGCCACCACCGCCGCGGCCGCGACGAACGTGATCTGCGGGGGAAACGTGGCGTGGAACGTGTTGTAGACCCACGTGCTGAAGCACAGGCCGTCGTGACGCGCGCCGAGCCCGTTCATGAAGTCGAAGTTCGCGTACTTGAGCCGGCGAAAATCCCACGCGAGGAATGGCAGCACCGGAACCAACGCAGCGATCCCCATCACGATGCAGCGACGCAGATCGAAGCCGAGGACGATCGCCGCGAGCGGGAAGACGAAGAACATGGACTGCTTCGACGAGATGGCGACGCCCAGCAAGACCGCCGCCAGCGTCTTCCGTCCGTCCACGAACGCTGCGACGCCCAGCGTGATGAGCACGATCTGGAACGGATCGATCCACGACCGATCGAGCACCATGAAGAGCGGCGGAGCGAGCCAGAAGAAGAGCGCGGGTGCATCCTCGAGGAGCGAAGGAACCGACGGCGACGCGTCGCGCTTCCGGCGTCGCGCGATGAAGCGCATCGCGAAGCCTGCGACGAGGAGCGCGACGAGCAACGGGTGCCGGACGTCTCCGCGCGCGGCGAGGGCGATGCTCCCCATGTAGATCGGGAAGGGCGGATAGCAGTACGGCACCGTGAAGTCGGTCTCGGGATCCGTGTCCGGAACCGCCACCACGACGTACGGGTTCTTGCCGTCGAGCAAGGCCTCCGCGCCGGCCTTCTGCACCGTCCACACGTCGATGTCGGGCACCGGCGAGACGCGGATCACCTCGAAGCCTGCCACGCAGACGAGCAGCGCGAACCCGGCAAAACGCGCGGTCTTGAGGCGCTCGGACTCGGCGCGTCGTCCGCTCAGGAACGGCAGATACGTCCCGAGCAGCGCGAGGAACATCACCTGCGCAGCGCGACCGACCAGCCAGTGCGTCACCGCGGGCTTCGGGATGATGGTCCCGTCGCACAGCGCGACGATCGGCAATGCCGCGAGCAGAGCGAGCACGAGATACGGCGCAACGCTCAGTGACTTCGCTCGCGCGACGCCACGATCGCGCACCGCCACCCCGAACCGCCACGCGACGATGACGAACGCGGGAACGACCGCGGCGAACGCGGCATCCGCCCAGCGCCCGTGGTTGATCGCGACCGCGAGCCCGAGCAGCGAGCCGCCGGCGAGCAACCAGCGGTAGTCATCCGGAAGCGGTCGCAACGCGGCGACTATGCCACACGACCGCGGTGGCGCGCATCGCCCTTCAACGTTTGCGCTTGCGCTCGTGCCGCTTTCTGAATACGTCGCGTGTCGCCCATGAAGGTCGTCGTCGCCATGCCGGCTTACAACGTCGCGAAGACGCTCGTACAGACGTACGAGGCGCTGCCGGTCTCGCTCCGCGAGCACGTCCTCCTCGGCAACAACCGCAGCGAAGACGGCACCGTCGAAGTGGCGAAGAGCCTCGGCATCGAGGTGATGACGCACTCCGAGAACTTCGGCTACGGCGGGAACCTCAAGCGCCTGTACCGCGAAGCGCTACGCCAGGGCGCAGACGTCGTGGTCGAGGTCCATCCCGACTACCAGTACGAGCCGTCGCTCGCCGACATGCTCGTCGACTACGTGAAGCGCGGCCACTTCGACGTCATCCAGGCCAACCGCATCCGGAGCCGCGCCGAGTCGCTCGCCGGCGGCATGCCGATGTACCGCTACTTCGGCAACCGCGCGCTCACGATGTTCGAGAACGTCTGGTTCGGCGTCACGTTCGGCGAGTGGCACAGCGGCATGCGCGCGTACGGCCGCATCGTCCTCGAGACGCTTCCGCTCGAGTCCTACCCGGACACGCACGCGTTCGCGAGCGACATCCTCATGGACTGCGTGATGTACGGCTTCCGCGTCGCCGAGGTGCCGGTGCCGGTGCGCTACGAGAAGCAGAGCTCGTCGGTGAACGTGCCGGGCCTCTTCGCGTACGCCGCGCGCACCGTCGGCGCCGCGCTGAAGCGGCCGCCGTGGAAAAAGAAGACGTTCGGCTCGGGCGGCTCGATCCCTCCGCCGCCGAAGTAGGAGCAGGAGCAGCCGTGGTCGAGCACTGCAACGCATGTGGCGCCACGCGCCTGGACACGCGCCTCGTTCACGTTCGCGATCCGCAGTCGACCGAGCACTTCGACATCGTGACGTGCGGCGAGTGCGGTCTCGGCCACACCTCGCCCGAGCCCGAGGATCTCAGCGGCTACTACGGCCCCGCGTATTACGGCGGACGTCACAGCTTCACCGCGCGCTACTGCACCGCGCGCCGCGTGCGCATCCTCCAGGGCGCGACGAAGCGCGCAGGACGCATCCTCGACATCGGCTGCGGTGACGGCAGCTTCCTCGCCGCGGCGAGCCGCGAAGGCTGGACGGTCACCGGCACCGAGATGGGCGGCGCCGCCGAGCTGTCGAAGAAGATCGGCCTCGACGTCCGCGACTCGCTCGAACACACGCGCGACGCCGCGCCCTTCGACGCCGTCACGATGTGGCACACGCTCGAGCACTTCCGCGATCCGAAGGCCGTCGTCGAGGCGGCCCGGGCACAGCTCGCCTCGAACGGCGTGTTCATCGTGGCGGTGCCCGACGCGGCGGGTCTACAGGCGAAGGTCTTCGGCGAGAAATGGTTCCATCTCGACGTGCCGCGGCACCTCTTCCACTTCACGCGCGACTCGCTCGAGAAGCTGCTCGGTAGCAGCGGGTACACGGTCGAGCGCTGGCACCACCAGGAGCTCGAGCTCGACTTGTTCGGCTGGCTGCAGAGCGCGCTCAACTCGGTGATGCCGAAGCCGAACGTGCTCTTTCAGTCGCTCACCGGCAAGCCGCGCACGACGGGCACCGCGCAGCTCGCGCTCAGCTATGCGCTCGGCACCGCGCTCGGCCCGGCGGCCGTGGCGGCGACGGCGCTCGGCACGGTCACGCGCCGTGGGGGAACGCTGATCGCGATCGCACGACGTCGCTAGGCGCGCGGTACATCAGGTCCGAGCGAAGCACGTACTTGACGCCTTCCGTGACGGCGCATCCTTCGTGGAGCAGCCGGTGCTGGAAGAAGAGCGCCATTCCGGTGCGCGGCTCGATGCGCCTGTCGAGCTCGAGGAAGTCGGTGGTCCCGCCGGCGAAGTCGTCGTTGAGATAGAGCATGAACGTGACGCGGCTCATCTCGCCGGCGTTGCGCACGAACGCGCCGTCGTAGTGCGGAGCGAATCGCTGCCCGCGCTCGTAGCGATAGCAACGCAGGCGCTCGTTCGCGCCGACGACATCCCAGCCCGCGACGCTCTTCGGCACCTGAGCGGCAACGCGCCGAAAGAGATCGGCGGCGAGCGCCACGTCGTCGATGACGACGCGCGTGTTGTTTCGGATGTCCGGCCGCATGACGAACCCGGCGCCCGTGGTGATCGGCGCCGGCACGCAGCCCGCAGCCTCGATGCGCGCGACGAGCGCAGCGCACTCGTCACGCGTGAGGACGTCGGGCACCGTCCAGACCATCGGCGCATTCACATCGAGCAGGAGTGCCATCCCAATAAAGTATATGGCACCTTTTCTCGCCGTCAACCCCGGGCGTCGCGCGCCGCCGCTGACGATTCGGGTCCGAATCGTCGCCATCTCCGCGAAATGTCGACGGCCCGCCACGATTCGGGTCCGAATCGTCGGCGGGCCGCAAACGAGGGTCGGCCCCGGCGCTGGCGCGCCCCGGCCGGGCCAACTCAGTAGTACGTCGACTTGTTCTCGGCGGCCTGCTTGCGGCGCTTGCGGGCGTTCATCTCGGGCGACTCGGCGACGGCCATGCCGATGAGGCGCATGCCCTCGGCGAAGTGCTTCGCGCCGATCTGGATCAGCTCCGCGTTGGGCTCGCCGACGTTCGGGAAGCCGCGATCGTTGCTCGGGACCTTGCCCCAGTTCGCGAAGAGGCGGCCCCAGTCGCTCTCGAGGACGGGCGCCATCTTCTCCTTCGCGAAGCGCGGGTACCAGAACATGTCGTGGTACGCGACCGACGCCACGTACGACCACGGC
>JAXDMI010000529.1:0-4088 GCA_034666145.1 Myxococcales bacterium
GTCGCCGGAGAAGATGCAGGGCGTCCTCGACGCCGCGCAGATGCTCGCCGGCAAGGGCAAGAAGCCCGAAGCATTTGCAAAGTACAAGGAAGTGCTCGAGAGCGATCCCGCGCACGCCGAGGCGCTCGCGTGGACGGAGGACTATCTCCGCTCGAAGCGCGACTACGGACAGCTCCGTGACGTGCTCCTCGCGAGCATCCGCGCCACGGCTGGCGTCAGCGATCAAGCAGAGAGCCGCAAGGAGCGTCTTCGCGAGGTCGCGGGGCTCTGCGAAGGCAACCTGCGCGACGTCGACGGCGCCGTCGCCGCGTGGCGCCAGCTCCTCGCGCTCGATCGCAAAGACGAGACCGCGCGCACCGCGTTGATGCGGCTCCTCGAGAAGTCGCAGCGCTGGGACGATCTCGCGAACCTCCTCGAGCAGGAAGCGACCATCGAGTCGGACATCGATACGAAGGTCCTCCTCGAGAAGAAGCTCGCGAAGCTCCAGGAGGACAAGCGCAAGGACCTCGTCGCCGCCGGCGAAGCATGGGGACGCATCTCTCGCCTCCTCACCGACGACGACCAGGCGATCCTCACCGCGTCGCGCCTCTTCGAGAAAGGCGAGCGCAGCGATCTCGCCGCCACCGTGCTCGCCGAGGGCGCGCCCGGCATCGAAGACGCGACCTCGCGCGGTCAGCTGATGCAGCGCCTCGCCGAGCTCCGCGAGCAGCTCGGTGACGGCATCGCCGCGGGCGACTCGTACGCCGAAGCCGCCGACGCGCTCCGCAACGGCAAGCTCTGGGAAGAGGCCGATCGTCTCTACAGCTCCGCCGAGTCCTGGGAGAAGGCCGCGAACGCCGCTCACCAGCGCGGTCTGCTCACCGGCGATCTCAAGCAGCAAGCGATGTTCTTCGCGCGCGCCGCTGACTATCTCGTCAAGGCGGGGCGTCACGACGAAGCGCTCGACCGCCTCGAAGAGGCCACCGACCTCGATCCGCTGAACGACGACTACGCGACGCTGCTCGTCGCTCGTTACAACTCCGACGATCGCATCGACAAGCTCGTCGCCTTCCTCACGAAGCGCGGCGATCGCCTCACCGATCGTTCCAAGCGCACCAACATCCGCCGTGAGGCCGCGAACCTCGCGACCACGCGCATGCAGGACAAGGAGCTCGCGCGTGAGCTCTGGCTGAAGCTCCTCGAAGACGGCGACGACAAGGAGGCCCTCGAGCGCCTCATCGACGACGCCGTCGAGCGCGAGGACCATACCGAGGCCGCGACGTTGCTCCGTCGCCTCGGTCACAACACCGTCGACAAGGCCGAGAAGGCGCGCGTCGCGCTTCGCGAAGCCGAGCTGCTCGCCGAGGGCGTCGGCGACGTCGACACCGCGATCTCTCGCTACGAGCTGATCCTCTCCGACCTCGATTCGACGTGCCGTCCTGCGCTGCAGGCCATCGCCGATCTCCAAGAAGCGCGCGGCAGCCTCGCCGAAGCGGCCGACGCGCTCGAGCGCGAGCTGAAGCTCGTCGCCGACGTGCAGGAGCGCGGCCAGATCGCAACGCGCCTCGCGCGTCTCTACGAGAAGCTCGACGATCCCAAGAACGCCATTCGCGCGCTCGATCTCGTGCGCAAGGCCGACCTCGAGGACTTCGACGCGCTGACTCGACTCTGCGAGCTGTGCGAGCTCACCGAGCAGTGGGGCCGCGTCGCCGAGCTGCTCGTCGAGCGCATCGAGATCGAGGCCGACGAGGGCGAGGTCGTGGAGCTCACGAAGAAGCTCGCGACCATGCTCGCCGACAAGCTCGATCGCGGTGACGAGGCGCTCGGCGCCCTCACCGATCTCGCCGACCAAGGCGAGCCGACGGTGCGTCACGCGTACATCACGCTCGGCGACAAGCTCGGTTGGAAGGGCATCGTCGCCAGCAAGCTGAAGGAGTGGTGGTTCGACGCGCGTCACGGCTCCGAGCGCACGGGCGCTCTCCGCGGAGCCTTCGAGCGCTTCGCCGACGTGGGTCGCGATGCCGACGCCGTGCAGGTGGCCATCGAGCTGATTCGCACGAAGGGCGCCGACAAGAAGCTCGCCGAGCATCTCGAAGAGCTCGCCGTGAAGACCGGCGATCACGACGCGCTCATCGTCGCGCACGAATTGCTCGCGCGCGAAGTGCAGGGCGAGGAGCGCGGCAGCGAGCTCGTTCGTCAGGCGGAGATCCGCGTGAAGGCGGGAATGCCCCGCGCCGATGCCATCACGCATGGTGAAGGTGGCCTCCCCTTCATCCCGCCCGCCGATGCCGAGCCGCTCCTCGAGCGTCTCTCGCAGCTCGCCGCGAAGCCCATCGACGTCATCGATCTCTACGAGCGTCAGGTCACGCGCAGCAAGGCGCCCACCGATCGCGTGCGCGCCCTCGCCCGCGCGGCGCAGGTCGCGTCGATGCGCGGTCAACCGGAGCGCGCGCGTGGCTTCTTCGAGCTCGCCCTCACCGGCGCGCCCGGCGACGAAACGCTCGGTGTCCTCGAGCAGGCGGCACGCGACGGCGACAAGCTGAGCGGCGGCGATCGTCTGCGCCGCGCGCTCTGTCAGGCGCTCTCGCAGGGCGGACACGGCGCACGCGACGGCGGGCGCACGCGCGCGAACCTCCTCCGTCGCGCGGCGATGATCGCGCATCGCGATCTCCACGACATCGAGCAGGCGTTCACGTGGCTCGGTGATGCGCTCGTCGCTCACGTCGATTCGCTCACGCTCGACATGCTCGAATCGCTCGGCATCGACGGCGGCGATCCGCGCCGCGCCGAGGCCGCGCTGAGTCATGCGCTCGGCGAGGTGTTCGACGGACCGCTCGTGAAGCAGCTCCTCGGCCGCCGCGCGAAGATCCGTCGCGACCAGCTCGTCGAGCCGGTCAACGCCGCGGCCGACCTCAAGAAGCTCCACGACCTCTCGCCGCAAGATCAGTCCGTGATGGACGAGCTCGCGGGCCTCCTCATGGAGCTCAACGACTACAAGTCGCTCGTGCAGCTCTACGAGGACCAGATCCTGCGCGGCAAGGACATGAACGCGCGCGCCGAGCTCGCGCGCAAGGTCGCGCGCATCTGGGAAGAGCAGCTCACCGACGGGCGCGAAGCCGCGGATGCCTGGCGTCGCGTCATGCGCATGAAGGCCGCCGATCCCGAGGCGACGCAGGGCCTCGAGCGATCGAAGAGCGGAGCGCTCAAGAAGCCCGAAGGCGATCCCAAGGTGGTGTACGCGCCGCCGAAGCTCGTGAGCGAGCAGCCGGTGCCGCCCCCGGCGCGCGCGAAGGTGGAGGCCTCGGTGCCGCCGACGGGCTCGCCGTCGGGCGCGCCGTCGAATGGGCCGAAGCGTCCTTCGTCGCCGCGCATCTCGGTGTCGCCGCGCGAAGGGACCTCGACGCGCACGGCGCCGACCACGCAGGTCGACACGCCCTCGCGGAACAGCTCCTCGGTAGGTCCGCCGTCATCGAAGCCAGCGCGCTCGGTACCTCCGCCGCTGCCGTCGCATGCGCTCAAGGACACGGGCTCGGGCCACACCGCGACGATGGCGAGCCCGATCAGGCCTCGTTTGCCGTCGATCGACGGCAGCGCTCTCGAGTCCGAGATCGATGCCTCGCTCGCGAGCCTCGAGCTCGAAGGCCCCACCGGCACCACGCTCCCGGGCGACGTCACGAGCCCCAGCAAGAACGCGCAGACCGGCGAGACGGCCGTGCGCGACGACGTCCCGTCGACACTCGACGCTCCCACGACCGGTTCGGGAGCGCGCAGCACGCGACCGCCCGTGACCTTCGGCGCAACCGAAGAAGCGACGCAAAGCGCGCAGGTCATTCCGCACACGCTGCGCGACAGCTTCCGTGTCGGGCGCGATCCGCTCGCCACCGAGCGTCCGGTGACGGTAGGTGAGAGCGGTCTCGACGAAAGCTTCCACCCTCCGCCGGTCACCGTGCCGCCCGTCACCGCCGAAGGCGGTCCGACGACGAATCCCGAAGGCGAGCACAGCGTGAACGAAGCCCCGACCGGGGAGTCCGCGATCGCTCAAGAGGAGCTCGGCTCGGGCGAGCTCCTCGAGGCCGAGGACCACACCGGGGCGGGGATCCCGATCGATC
>JAXDMI010000530.1:0-2557 GCA_034666145.1 Myxococcales bacterium
CCGCAGATCGAGCTCGATCCGTCGCCCCTGACACGGCTCGCCGAGGAGACGCTCGAGCATGCCGAGCAGCTCCGGCGATGGGGCGAGGCGCTGTCGTCCGCCGACGCCACGGCGCCGGTGTCACTGCGCGTCGGGGCGAACCCGCTGCAAGCAGCGCATCACTTGCTCGTCGATCTCGTGCACGACAAGGAGCTTCATGCGACGCAGCGCGTGTTCCTGCTGCTCGAGCTGATCAACGGCGATCCGTTCGACGACATCTGGCGAGGTCTTCGCAGCAAGAACCCGAAGGCTCACGCGAGCAGCCTCGAGCTCGTCGAGAACCTCGTGCAGCCGCCGCTCCGCGATCGGATCCTCGAGCTCGTGAGCGAGAAGGTCGGAGCGGTGGAAGAGGCGCGCCCGCCGCTCACCTACGAGGCGGCGATCCGCGAGATCCTCGCTCACCGGAGCACCACGATGCGCACGCTCGCCGCGTACCGCGCCGTCGAGCTCGGCATCGACCCGAACACGGTCCCGCGAGCGGCCGGCGCGGACGGCGTGAATCCGCTGGCGGAGAGCCTCGGCGAGAAGCTGCTCGGCAAGGTTCGGGACGTGCTCGCGCCCGAGGGCATGGAAGGAGCAACGCGTGCGCCAGCTTGAGCTGACGGAGCGGATCCTCCGGCTGCGCGGCGTTCCGACGTTGCGCACGTTGCCGGCGAGCGCGACCGCGCAGCTCGCGAAGTCCATGCGCACCGTCACGTTCAAGCGCGGAGAGATCTTGCTGCGCGAGGACGAGCCGCCGCGCTCGTTCTATCTGCTCACCACGGGCACGGTAACGCTGCGGCGCAAGGGCAAGCGCTTCGGCACGGTGCGCGGGCCGGGCGGCGTCGGGTTCGTGGCGTTCCTCGCGCGTCATGCGGGCGGCACGTCGGCGGTGGCCGAGTCGTTCGTGGAGGCCCTCGAGATCCAAGCCGACGCGATGGACGAGGTCTTCGAGGATCACTTCCCGGTGCTGCTCGAGCACATCCGGTGGGTCGCCGAGCGCCTCATCGCCGAGAACAAGGTGACGCAGCCGCCGCCTTACGTGCCGCCCGTCGTGTCGTTCGAATCGATGATCGGCGACGCCGAGCTCGGCATCGTCGAGCGCATCTTCCTCCTGCGCCGCATGAGGGCGTTCACGGAGGCCAACGTGAACTCGCTCGCCACGCTCGCGCGCAAGATGGTGGAGGTCCGGGTGCCGGCCGGGGCGGTGCTCTGGCGCGAGAACGACGTCGCTGACCACTCGTACTTCATCGTCAAGGGTCGCCTCAGCCTGCGCTGGGGAGGCGGCAACTTCGTCCAGCAGATCGGCCCCGGCTACGTCGTGGGCGGCGCGGAGTCGCTCGTCGGCATCCCGCGGTGGAACGAGCTCGTGACCGATGACCCCGCGATCGCGCTGCGCGGGACGCGCGAGGGGCTCATCGATCTGTTCGAGGACGACCACGAGCTGGCGCTGAAGTTCATGGCGATGCTGGCGACGTTCCTCGTCTCGATGTGGGACCGGAAGGCGGAGGAGGGGATTGCCAGCGTGGGGACGGCGCAGAGCGACCCGCCGCCTCCCGTCGCGGTGTCTCCGGCGATCCCCGAGCCCGAGGAAAGGCCTGCGCCGCCGTCCGCGCCGTAGCGTTTTCCGGCACGACCGTGCCGTGGTAAGGGGCGCGCGATGTCAACGTCCGCAGGTCACGTCGAGCGCGAGCCGGTGTCGACGCGCTTCATGCGCGCGCTGTCACGCGGCATGGGCGAGCGGCGCTCGTTCCACGCGCCGGAGGTCTACGGGCGCGCCGCGATCGGCCGCATCGCCCGCGAGCTGCCGCTGATCGAGCGCGCGTACGCGAACGTGCGTTTCTCGATCCTTCGCCCGAAGCTGCTGAGCGTCATGGATCTGCTGCTTCCCGACGAGGGGCGCATCCTCGACATCGGCTGCGGATTCGGCCTCTTCGCGGCGTATTTCGGGCAGACGCAGCCCGCGCGGCGCATCGTCGGCGTGGACCCCAACGAGCGTCGCATCGCGATGGCCAAGCGGGTCTGCGCGGGCCTCGGTCTCGAGAACGAGTTCGTCGCGGGTGATGCGCGCAACGTGTCGCTCGAGGGCCGGTTCGCGGGCGCGTACGTCCTCGACGTGATGCACCACATCCCGGCCGACGATCAGCTCCCGATGCTGGAGCGTCTGCGGGACCTGCTCGCGCCGCGCGGCGTGCTGGTGCTGAAGGACATCACGACGGAGCCGCACCTCCAGCTCAAGTTCACCGAGCTGATGGACCGTGTGATGGTGGGCTGGCAGGAGCCGCTGGCGTATCGGCATCACCGCGAGTGGGGGGAGATGCTGACGGGGCTTGGGTTCCATGTGCGGATGGTGAGGGTGCCGGATGTGTTGCCTTATCCGCATGTCGTGATCGCGGCGACGAAGAAGTAGGGGACGCGAGCGCGAGCGCGGACGCGGACGCGAGCGCGGACGCGGACGCGAGCGCGGACGCGAGCGCGAGCGCGAACGCGAACGCGGACGAGGGACGCGGTCGCGGACGAGGGACACGAGAGAGAGGAC
>JAXDMI010000531.1:0-12478 GCA_034666145.1 Myxococcales bacterium
ATAGTTCCCGCGCTGCCCATGGCCGAATCCGACAAGCCGAAGTCCGACGAGAGCGCCGCGGCACCCGAGTCAGAGCCTGTGTCGACGCGCGGCGAGCTGAAGGCGGACGCGGAAGCGCACGCGGACCAAGAAGCGTTCGCCGAGGCGAAGGCGAAAGCGAAGGCGAAGCCGGCCACGACGAGCGAGCCGCCCGCGGCGAACGCCGCTGTCGCGGGCGCCGACGAAGAGCCGGTCGGCGCTTCGCTCGCCGAGCGCGACACGTCTGACGACGCCTACGGTCCGAAGTGGGTGCCGCTGGCGATCGCGGCCGCGCTTCCGATCCTCCTCTTCTTCGTGCTGCCCCCGCTCACCCGCGCGGGCCTTTGGGATCCGCACGAGCTCAACGTTGCCGACCTCGCGCGCCGTATCGCGTTGAACCTCCACGGTGCCGCCGACCTCGCGCTCGAGGGGGCGGACAACTCGCTGCCGCACATGAACGACCTGGGACGGCCTCAGCTGCCGTTCACGTCGATCGCGCTCGGCTTCAAGACGTTCGGTCTCCATGAGTGGGCCGGGCGCGGACCGCTCGCGCTCTGGGGCGTGCTCGGTGTCCTCGCGACGTACGGCTGGGTCTCGCGCCTCGTCGATCGTCGCGCCGGCTTGTTCGCTGCGGTCGCGCTCACCACGATGCCGCTCTACTTCGTGCAGTCGCGCACGATGCTCGGCGACATCGTCATGATGAGCGCGTTCGCGATGTCGTTCGGCGGCCTGCTCGTCGCGGTCTTCGATCGTGGCGACGAGGGCGAGCCTCACACGGGCGCGCGACTCGCGTGGCTGCTCATCGCGGTGCTCGGCCTCGTCGCCGGCTTCTACACGCGCGGCGCGCTCATCGGCGTCGGCGTGCCTGCGCTTGGCGTCGGCCTCGCTTACGGCCTCTCGGTCGCGAACGCGCAGCGCCGCCACGACACGCTTGCGAACGCTGCCGGCATCCTCGCCGCGGTCGTCGGCCTCTACTTCGCGTACAAGGGCTTGGATGCGCTCGCCGGACCGCGCGAGGCCGATCTCAATCCGTGGATCGGCGCGACGGTGAAGCCGCCGACGAAGTACCCGACGTTCGACTTCACGCTCGGTCACATCGCAGCGGCGCTGGCGCCGTGGAGCGCGTTCGCTCCCTTCGCGTTCGGGCGCATGTTCATCGCGCCGAAGACCAAGTCGCACGACGCGTTCGTGCGCGAGAGCGAGCTCCGCCTTGCGCTCCTGGTCGCGACGGGCGTCGCGTTCGTCGCGCACGGCTGGATGGCGGCGCGTACCGATCTCCTCGCGTTCGCCGCGCCCGCGGTGATCGCCGCCGCGTGCGGCGTGGCCCTTCGCGACTACGAGCGCGGAGCGCATCCCTCGGTCGCGGTCGGCGTCGGAACCGCCGTGTTCCTCGGGATCTTCCATCACGAGATGCACAACATCCCGGAGAAGGCGTTCAACGCGTTCTCGGTGATGGGCGCGGTCTTCCCCGACAGCTTCAAGGCGCACTCGCTCTTGATCTGGACGATCGTCCTCGTCGGCTTCGCGGTCATCGCGTTCCTCACCTTCGTGGAACGTGACTCGGAGCGAGAGCCGTTCTCGGCGCGCGGGTACCTGAAGGTGCTCATCGCGCTTCGCGACGCGTGGGACGGCATGCTCGCGCTCGCGTACTTCGCGATGGTGGCGGGCGCTGCGCTCGCCGGTCTCGCGGTATGGATCGGCTCCCGGAACCAC
The DNA here is from genome assembly GCA_034666145.1 of Myxococcales bacterium. GTDB lineage: Bacteria > Myxococcota_A > Polyangia > Polyangiales > Polyangiaceae > Labilithrix. The sequence goes on from JAXDMI010000531.1 coordinate 1,732, forward strand.
GCGCGATGGCTGCCGGTGCTCTCGTCGCAGATGCGCGACGCGGTCCTCAACGCATGGTGGGTGACCGCGTTCGTCCCGCTCGCGATCATCTTCGGCATCTTCTTCTGGTGTGACGTGTGGCTCTGGGCGTTCAGCCGTGCGCGGCCGTTCTCGAAGGCCTCCTTCACGCGCGGCTTCGAGCCGTTCGAGCGTCTCGGCGCCGAGCTCAAGGACGGCCACCTCGCCAAGACGGTGCCGAACCTCGTGATGGGGAAGCTCGCCGTCACCAACGCCAAGCCGGAAGAGGGCCTCGGCCCCACGGCGCTCTTCATTCTCGCACCGCTTCTGTACCTGCAGGTGCCGGGCGCCGTGTTCGGCGGGCTCTACACGCAGGGCCTGCGCTGGCCGGTCGCGGCAGCATTCGCGCTTCCCTCGGGCGTCGCGCTGTTCCTCGCGCTCGGGTTCATCGGCGACTTCCTGCGCGGGAGCCGCGCCGCGTTCCTCGTCGTCTTCGCGGCGACGGTCGGCGGCATCCTCTGCTTCTCGTACTACCCGGCGCTTGCGAACCAGCTCTCGCCGAAGGAAGTCTTCGAGAGCTACCAGCACGTGCACAAGAGCGGCGAGCCGCTCGCGCTCTTCGGCGTCGGCGGACGCACCGCCGCGTACTACGCGGGTGGTCAGCCGCTCATCCTCAAGGATGCGCCCTCCGCCTACGAGTGGCTGATGTCCGGCGAGCCTTCGAGCCGACACTTCCTCGCCGTGCGCACCGAGGAGCTACCGCGCCTCAATCGACTCTATCGCGAGCGCAACCAGAACGGACAGAACCTGCCCGTGCTCGATGCGCGATCGAGCCAGATCATCCTCGTCGCTTCATCGATCCGTGACGGCGAGCAGAACGAGAACCCGCTCGGCAAGCTCGTGCTCGCCGAAGCTCCGAAGCCGCAGCATCCGCTCGTCGCCAACCTCGAGGACAAGCTCGAGGTGCTCGGTTACGACATCGCCGACCCCACCGGCAAGCTCGTCGACCACGTCGCGCCCGGCAAGAAGTACCACATGCGTACGTACTTCAAGGTCCTGGGCGGCGTGCAGAGCGAGTGGGAAATGTTCATCCACATCGACGGCTTCAAGCGTCGCCACAACGGCGACCACAAGGTCTGCGAGGGCAAGTACCCGATGTCGCTCTGGCTGCCGGGCGACGTCATCGTGGATGACCACGAGTTCACGCTCGAGCCGAACTTCAGCCCCGGGCCTTACACGCTCTTCTTCGGTCTCTTCGTCGGCGAGAGCCGCCTCAAGGTGAAGAGCGGCCCCAGCGACGGGGAAAACCGCGTCAACGGCGGCGCTCTTCGCGTCCAGTGAACCGCCGGCGTGCGAGCGCCGAGCGCGCCGATTTGCGCTAGCGCTCGTCGCCATGCCGGGCTATCCGCTCCGGGCACGGTTCGACGAGCGCGTGCGCAGCAACACGAGACGGGGGAGGGACGGGCCATGATGGGGAACAACGAACGCGCCACGCCGGTGGCAGGCCTCGCCGGTGTCGAGGACGCTTCGGAGCGACGAATCTTCGATCGCTACGACGTCGAATGGTCCGTCGACTGCGTCGCCACGGACACGTTCCTCTACGCCGCCATCACGAACATCAGCGAGATGGGGATCTTCGTTCGGACCGAGAGCCCGCTGAAGCTGAACACGAAGCTCCGCCTCACGTTCGCGCCGCCGGGTGCGCCCGCGAGCGCCGCGTTCCAGCTCGAAGGCTGCGTCGCGTGGGTGAACTGCGTTCGCGAGAACGGCGACAACCCGAACCCGGGCATGGGCATTCGCTTCGTGAACCTTCAGCCGGAAGAGCGCGAGCGCCTCGTCGAGGTCATCCGCACCATCGCGTACCTGCGCGAGCTCCCCAGCTACAGCTGAGTCATTCGCTCGGCAGCGGGAAGCGGCGCGCGACGATGCCGGAGCCCGTCGCAGTCTTGTCTTCCCACGCGATCGCGATGAACGGCCCGGAGCCTCCCGAGACGACGACGGGGTTCGCGCGGATGCGTCCGTCGATGCGGCTCGCCTGGTACTCGCTCGACTGACCGGTCACGTTGTTGAAGAGAAAGCCCGTCGAGCCGCCGAGCATGCGCCCGCGGACGTGGCTCGAGCCTGCGTCGAGCCACACCACCGCATACGAGCCGCCTGCCGCGGTGGTTCCCGCGATGGAGGGCGTGAGCTGCTCACCGTCCTTGATGACGTCGTTCACGGGGCTCGCCTGATCGCCGCTGATCTTCGCGCCCTTGTTGTCGTAGCGCTGCAGGAAGACGTCGCCGCCCGAGCTCCACGTCACGGCGAAGCGACCGTCGGCGAGCGACGCGACGCGTGGGCGCTCGCTCACCGAGCCGCCGTCGTTCACCGTCAGCTCGCTGCCTTGCGGCGTGCCGTCCTGGTTCACGACCTTGAGCTTCACGCCGGTGCCGCTCTGCCAGACGGCGACCCAGCCCGTCGGCGTCGCCGCGACGGAGACGCCCTTGTTGCCGGTGCCGGTGCTGAGGTCGTTCTGGTTGCCGAGCGTGCTCGGTGGAGCGAACGTGCGTCCGGCGATCTTGCCCGCGGCGTCTTCCCACGCGATGAAGACATGATCGGCCGGGCCCGCCGCGATCGACGGCACGCCCTGGATGGCCGCTTCGCCTGCGCCTGCCGTTCCGTTGATGCCGATCGGGCTGTTCGGTCCTTGCTCGGCGACGAGCGCGCCGTCCATCGAGCGAAGGTGGATGTCGAGACCGGTAGCGGTCCCCGTGTCGTCCTGGAACGCGACGTAATACTTGCCGTTGAGGAACGCGGCCGACGGGAACGTCTGCTGGCGCGGTGACGGAAGGGGCGGAAATACGGCTGGATCGTTGGGCAGGTAGAGCGACCCGGCCGCGAGCGCCGGCGACTCGCTCGCCGCGATCGGCGAGAGGTCGGCGGTCATCGCGCGCAGCGAGACCTCGACGTTGTTCGATCCGGTCACCGCGCGGTCCGTGTAGAATGCAAAGAATCGGCCCTGCGTTCCAGCTGCGGTACCGGCAGGCCAGAGCAGCATCGGATCCGACTTGTCGCCGGCCTTGCCGTCCTTCGTTCCGGTCTGCGTCGCGCCGATCGAGAGGAGGAGCTCCTTCGACAGGCAGCTCGCATCGCACACCGCGGTGTTGCCCGGCTCGCACTGCTCGGTCGGCTGGAGCACGCCGTCGCCGCACATCGCCGGCGCGAGATAGCGGAACATCTTGATGGCGAGCGGGAGCGCGTCCTGATTGACGACCACCTGCGCGCAACCGATGGCGAGCGTGGAGTCGTCGGAGGCCTTCGCCACGGCGGAGAAGACGCGCGGCGCATCGGACTTCTCGATCGCGATGTCGCCGCAGAATTTCGCGCCCGCGGCGCAGTTGGCGGTGGCGAGGTCTTTCTTCGCGATCTCCGTGGCGGCGGTGGGCCCGCCGGGCAGCGCGGTCTGACCGGCCGTCGCATCGCAGGTGACGTTGCCTTCGGTGACCGTGAGCGTGAGCTTCGTGACCTTGTCGAGGACGCCCCTCGGCAGCACGAGGTCGGTGGCGACCGAGACGCGAGGCGCTTCGTCCTTCGCGGCGCACGCGGCGGGCGCGACCGCAGCCGCCATCGCCATCGAGACGACCGCAGGAAGGCTGACCGACGAGACCCGGCGCGACATCGCCGCGCACTCTACCAGATCCGCTAACGCTTCAGCAGCGACGAGAGCCAACCCTGGTGTTCGACGCTCGAGGCGAGCTCGACGCCCACCATCGAGAGCGCCTGTCCGAGCTCCGCTTTTGCGGCCTCTGGGCCGGCCAGGACCGCACGTTTGTAGCCCGCGCGGGAGACGGCGAGAGCGACGCGTGCCGACCAATCGGCCAACGCTTCACCGTCGTCTGCGGGATAGCCCGCGACGATCGCGACCGCGTCCTTCGTCACGCGGACGGCGCAAGCCGGGTACTCCCAGACGCGTCGCGCCGAGGCACGCTCGCCCTCGATGACCACAGCGAAGTAGCCCTCCGCCACCGAGGCGCGCGCCGGCGCGAGGCGCTCGACGTCACAGGTGTTGCCGAGCTCGGCGAGCGCGCGGGCCGCGCCGTCGATGGTCGCGACGGCCAGCGAAGGAGAAGCGCCGGCATCCGCGAGGAGCCGTCCGAGGCGCGCGCACGCGTTGTAGAGATCGCGCCCTGGACCAGGCCGCGCGAAGAGCTCGAGGACGAGCGCGCGCGCGGCGTCGGTGCTCTGGATCGCCTCGCGATCGGCGCCGTGGAGCGCATGATTCGCGTCGTGTGCACGCCACACGGCGAGGGCGCGCTCTTCATCGTGAGCGGCGCCGACGGCGACGTGCGGGACGTGCGAGACGGCCATCGGACGACGCCCGCTCAGAAACCGTTCGCCTTGTTCGCTTCGTCGGCGGGCTTGCCGGCGGTCGCGGCCGGCTTCGCCGGTGCACGCGCGGGAGCCGCCGCCGCGGGACGCGCGTAGCCAGCGCCGCTCGCGGCCTTCGCACGTTCGGCTTCGCGCTTCGTGGCGACCTGGTTCAGCTCGTTGAGCGCCTGCTGCGCGGGAGCGGCATGCGAAGGCACACTGGTGAGCTTGGCGAGCTTGTCACGCGCGGCGTCGAGCTGGCCCATCGCGATCTGGCAGCGCGCCGACTCGAGCGTCGCTTCGTTGCCGATCCAGCTGCCGCTCGACTTCTGCGCGATGGCGTCGAAGCGCGGGAGAGCAACGCCGCAGCCGCCGTTTCCGTCCTTCACGGACTTCGCGGCCCAGAGCGCGGCGTTCTGATCGCCGGAGCGCGACGCGCCGTCGAACTGACGCGTGGCCTCCGCGAAGTTGCGCGAGCGATACGCGGCCATGCCGGCCGAGAACCCGTCTTGCGGATCGGACGCAGGAGACTTGGCGTAAGGCGGCGCGACGGTCTGGCTCCGCGGCGCGTAATCCGCCGCGGCTCCGCCGCCCGCGTAGGGAGCGCCGGCGGGAGCGGCTGCATTCGAGATGTCCGAAGGGGGCGGGGGAGGGGACGCCGCGGCGCGCGTCGCGGTCTTCTTCTCCGCGCGAGCCTGGCCCTCTTCCTTGTCCTTGTCGTTCTTGTTGTCGCCGGCGCTCGCCGAGAGCGCGCTGCCGAACGCGGTCGTGTCTTCCTTGGCGTTGCCGCGGCCCTTGCCGGCAGTGAGGCCGTCGACGAAGCCGGCGTTGGCGTTGGGATCCGCGGGACCTCCGAGCGCGAGCGCGCCACCGGCGCTCGCGACGGGACTCTGCGATGCACCCGTCGCGACGGTGGCCGCGGGCGGCGCCGTGATCGGCGCGGGCTGGTTCGGTCCGTGCGCAGCGGCGGCAGCTTTGCTGTCCAGCGAATCGTGCTCGTCGGGACCACCCGGAGCGGCGGCGGCGGGCTCACCCTGCTCGGTGACGGACACCGAGGCCGCGCGCTCGCTCGAATGTCGCGAGCGGATCACGAACGCGCTCGTTCCGATCATGAGGAGGAACACGGCCGCCATCGCCGTCTGCGGGCGCATCGCCCAGTTGCCGGCCCACGAGAGAGCGCGTGCGGCGCGGCTCTGCGGACCGTGCTGCGACCTCGCACGCGATCTCGCGTTCTCGACGGCATCCGCCGGGGTCGCGATGCCGCTGAAGAGCGGAACCACCTTCTGCGATTCCTGCTCCGCTTCCTTCACCGAAGCGAGGATCCGATCCTCGAGCCCGTCCGGGACCTCGAGCATGGGCAGCCCCGCGAGGCGGCGCGTGGACCGCATCCCCTCCAGGATCGGACCGCAGCGAGCGCACCCCGACACGTGGCGTTTGACCGCCGCGCTCGTGACCTCGTCGAGCTCTTCGTAGAGCTCGTCGAGGAGTAGGGGTTCGAACTTCTCGCAATCCATCGCCGTCTCGGTTTCTCTCTTCTAGTAGGTTTAAGACTGAAATGCCGGCCCGCCAGGCGCGGCTCGAGGCGCGCTAGCGAAGCGCGCGTGCGTATTCCTCGTATTCGGCGAGGGCCTCCTGGAGGCGCTCGAGCGCATATCTCATGCGGCTCTTCACTGTGTTCTCGGGGACTCCGGTGATCTCGGCGATCTCCTTGAAGGGGAGATTCACCACCTCGCGCATGAGGAAGACCTCCCGCTGCTCGTCGGGAAGCGTGTCCACCGCACGCGCGATGCGTTCCTTCAGCTCGGTGCCCGTCGCCTCGCGTTCGACGCTGGCGCGCGGGTCCGCGGTCTGCTCACCCAGGGTCGGCCCGTCTCCTTCCTCTCCGCTCGCTTGGTCGAGTGACGGATGCTTGCGGAGTGCACGCTTTCGCAGCTGGTCGATGCAGAGGTTTCGCGTGATCGTGTAGACCCACGTGGTGAAGCGCGCCTCGTGCTTGAAGTCGGCAGCGTTCTGCACGACGCGCACGAAGGTCTCCTGGACGACGTCCTCGGCGACCTGCGGGACCCGCAGCTGACGGAACGCGAAGTTGAAGAGCGGCGCCTGATGGCGCTTCACGAGCGTCCCGAATGCCGCGCGGTCGCCCTCCTGATACCGGAGCATCAGGATCTCGTCGGTGGGGTCGGCAGCGGTCCTCGTCCCCGCATTCCGCGGACCGCTCATGGAAGACACGCATTTCCTTGGGTTGGAGACGCATCAGAAAACCGAAAGTTCTTCGGCCCGTGAAGTGTCCCACAAGGTAGGCGTCCCAAAATGACGCACCGCCGAGCGCGACCCTGCAGGCGGCCGCGGCGCGCTGGTTCGGAAACCGCGCTGGTCGACGTAGTTACCGCCCCGCCCATCCCTACCGATGGTGATAGGCCGCTTCGGGGCCGCGCTCAAGGCCCGCGCTCGTCCGGTACGATGGCTCAGGCATGGGTTGCAACCGATGAGCCTGCGCGCCTACACTCGTCGGCGCTTCGAGGAGGGTTCGACGCAGTGCGCGACCCAGCCGTACTTCGAGCGAACCGGCAACGGGCCGGCGTCAGTTGCGCGAACGTCTCGACTTGTTCACGGGAGCACCGCTCAAGCGCAAAACGCAGAGCGTGCTCAAAAGGGAGCCCGAAATGCGACGTCAGTGGATGGGTCTTGCTTCTTCTTCCTCCGTTCGCGTCATCCGCGCAGGCGTAGCTTCCGCCTTCCTCTGCGTGGGCCTCGTGTCCATCGCCGTGACCGCATCGGGCCAGGCTGCGAAGCCTGCCGCTGCGGCGGCTCCTGCGAAGGCAGCCGCCGGCAAGGACGCCGGTGCGCCGACGACCGCCGGCGCGCCGGTTGCCACAAGCGGTGATGCCGGCGCGTCGGCCGCGAGCGGCGCCGGAGCGTCTTCGACGCCGGTTGCCGGCGGACCCGCGGTTCCGATCCCGGACAAGGGCGCGATGGACGGTGCGACGTACAGCGTCCGCCTCCGCGATCTCGAGGCTCGCGTCGACGAGCTCAAGGATCAGATCCGCCGCAGCCACACGCGCCTCGCGCTGCTCAGCGACACGATCCTGAGCGGTGGCGCAGCCGGGTCGCGCGCCGAGGTCCTCTTCAAGAACGAGATGTCGAGCGCCTTTCGCCTCACGCGTGCGCTCTTCGTCGTCGACGGCGCAGTCCAGTACAACCGCGCCGACGACACGGGCGCGCTCGCCGATCAGAAAGAGATCCCGATCTTCAGCGGCTCCATCCCGCCGGGCGATCACACCGTGCAGGTGGTCCTGAACTTCCAGGGTAATGGCTACGGCGTCTTCACGTACCTCCGCGGCTACAAGTTCGAGGTGAAGAGCGCGCACTCGTTCACGTCGGTCGAAGGCAAGACGCTCACGCTCATCTCGACGGCGCTCGAGAAGGGCGGCGTCACCACGCCGCTCGAGCAGCGTCCCACCATCGAGTGGAACGAGAAGATCGGCGCGCTCGGCGCGACGTCGGGCAGCGCGCCGGTCGCGGCTCCGCCGCCCGGTACGTCCCCAGGTGCTTCTGGTGCGGTGAAGGGCAGCACGTCGACGAGCCCCGGCGCTGCCTCCGGCAGCCTCCAGATCGGGGGAGGGAAGTAATCTTGGGCACGTTCCGCAATGCCGGCGCGCCGCGCATGACGGACCGCGCATCACGGCGCGCGTGCGCGTCGATCGCGATCCTCGTAGCGACGGTGGGCAGCGCACGCTCGTCGTTCGCCGCCGACGGTGACGGCGACGCGAATCGGGCGCAGACCGAGGTCACCACCGTCGATCGCGAGAGCTCGAGCGTCCAGGCGGCGATCGAGAAGGCCAAGGCGCAGCGCTACACCGTCGAGCAGCGCCTCACCAACGGCGAGCTTCTCTACCGCACGAAGGACTACCCGCGCGCGGTGGTCGTCTTCAGCGAGATCCTCGAGGAGTTCCCCGACACCGCGTCGTACCCCGACGCGCTCTGGCTGCGCGGCGAGACGTTCTACGCGCAGAAGGAGTACCTCTCGGCGCGTCGCGACTATCGCGCGCTCGTCGATCGCTACAGCGAGCCGCGGTTCAATCCGTACTTCGGCAAGGCGCTCGCCCGTCTCGTCGACGTGTCGCTCCGCATCAACGATCTGAAGGGCCTCGATGAGGTCTTCCAGAAGATCAACCAGGTCCCGCCGTCGCAGGTCGACGCCGCGCTGCTCTACGCCAAGGGCAAGGGCTACTACTTCAAAGGCGACTACTCGAGCGCGCTCGGCGCTCTCCAGTCGGTGCCCAACGGCAACCAGTACACGCATCAGGCCCGTTATTTCCAGGGCATGGTCGCGATCAAGCAGGCGCGTCCGAACACGCCGCCGCCGACGCCCGCGAACGCTCCTCCGGATGCGAACGTGCGCGTCGTGCCGACGAACTACAAGGCGGCGATCGAGCAGTTCCGCGTCGTCACCGACCTGCCGCCCGACACCGACGAGCACAAGCAGGTCATCGATCTCTCCTGGATGGCGATGGGTCGCCTCCTCTACGAGATGGAGAACTATACGCAGGCCGCCGAGGCCTACTCGAAGGTCGGTCGTGACTCACCCGAGTTCGGCACGATGCTCTACGAGCTCGCATGGGTGTACGTCCGCCTCGGCGACGTGCAGCGCGCCGAGCGCGCGCTCGAGGTCCTCCAGGTCGCCGACCCGAGCTCGTCGCTCGTGGGCGACGGTACGCTGCTCCGCGCCGATCTCCTCCTCCGCGCAGGCGCCTTCGACAAGTCGCTCCAGCTCTATCTCGGCGTCCGCGAAGAGTACGAGCCGATGCGCGCGAAGCTCGAGGCGTTCATCGATCAGAACCCGCAGCCGGGCGTCTACTACGAGAAGCTCTCGCAGCAGCAGCTGGACCTCCTCGACCAGAACGATCAGATCCCGCCGCTCGCGATCCGCTGGGCGCGCGACGCCGAGGACGGCCCGATGGCCTTCGCGGTCATTGATGACGTCAATCAGTGCAAGACGCTCATCCGTCAGAGCTACCAGCTCGTCGACAAGCTCAACATCATCCTCAACGCGGCCAACCGCGTCCGTGCGTTTCCCGAGCTGCAGGCTGGTGAAGAGCGCGCGCTCTCGCTACTCAATCGCATCTCGAAGATGCGCCTCACCATCGCGAAGGGCATGGACGACGAGGAGCCCACGGATCTCCAGGGCGACATCGGTCAAGTTCGCGCGCAGCGTCGCACCGCGCAGGGGGTCATCGCGCAGCTGCCGATCTCGAGCGGCGAGTTCGCCGACCGCGATTACGCCGGCGCGAAGCAGTGGAACACGGTTTCGCAGGACCTCTCGCGACGCGGCGTCGAGATCGATTATCTCAACGCGACGATCAACGGCCTGCGACGCATGCTGAAGGAAGACACGCAGCGCGGCCTGGCACGTTCGCCCGCCGACGTCGCGCGCTTCACCGCGGAGCTCGACGAAAACGAGCGCCTTCTCAAGCAGCGTCAGGCCGAGGTCGTCGAGCTGCGCAGGCAGATCGAGATCGGCCGCGCGCAGATCGGCATCGGCGACGCGCGCTACCAGAACGACGGCCAAGCGCGCGTCGACTTCCGGACCGCGCTCGAGCGCGAGGTGCAGCTCGCATCGCAGGGCCAGGCCGGCGCCGGCGCGCAGCGTTACGCAACCAAGGTCCGCCCGGCGCTCGAGCAGTCACGCGTCGTCGAGGACAAGCTCGTCGCGCAGTTCGCCGAGCTCGAACGCCAGGTCGCCGCGCGCATCGCGGAGGTGCAGGCGAAGGTCGAGGCGGAGCGCGTCAAGATCAACGGCTACAACATGACGCTCGGCGCCTACGACACCGAGGCTCACGATCTCGTCGGTCAGGTCGCGAAGCGCAACTTCATCTTCGTGCGGGACAAGCTGCGCGGGATCATCCTCCGCGCGGACGTCGGCATCACCGAGCAGGCGTGGGAGGTCCGTGAAGAGGAGCTCGACCGCGTTCACAACCTCCAGACCGAGCGCGCGCGCGAGGAGCAGCTCCTCGACGAGGAGCTGCGCGAGGTCCTCGACGACACCGGCGAGGCGACGAAGGCCCCAGGTAAGCAGTGAAGCAAGCAGTGAAGCACCTGCGACGATCGGCGAGAATCGGCATGACAACGACCATCAGGAAGGCTTTCTTCGCAGCGCTGGTCGCCTCGGCGATCGCGCTGCCGGGCCTCGTGTCATCGGCGTCGGCGCAGCCTGCGAAGCCGGCGCCTGCGAAGCCGGCGCCTGCGAAGCCCGCGCCCGCGAAGCCCGCGCCCGCGAAGCCCGCGCCTGCGAAGCCCGGTACGGGCGCTGCGGATGCGGGAGCACCGGTCACGTCGACGTCGACGTCGACGGGTGATGCCGGCGCGAGCGCGACCAGCACCGCCACGAGCGGTGACGGCGGTA